>CAMWNR010000166.1 GCA_947175665.1 uncultured Porphyromonadaceae bacterium | reverse complement strand
CTTTCCTGCTGATTTCAAAGGAACATTACCAACAGTAGAAGAAATAGAGAGCAACTTATAACTCAAAGAACCCTTCCTTTCGGGAATGCCCTTGATGCAGAGGGGTTGTATCTTCAGATTCGGTGAAATACGTTGCCGTTTGCACACCTCTTGTTGGCTTGGTTGAACAGTGCGACTACATAGGCATCGTAGTCTAAGCAGACTTCGACACCGTGCTTGTCGCAAATATCCGAGTATTCGTGGATATAGTCTGATGTTACATGCTGTTAATGTATCCGGACTTTCCGACTCATTATATGAAGTTTAGTTTCGTTTTCCGAATCATAGTTTCATTATTTGGTGTTTCAAAATTTAATGATTAACTTTAACTTAATTCTTTTGATAGTTGTCGGTACAGACATGCACAAAATAAAATTAGATATATTGCAATTCACCCGATCGGTGCAAGAGATTGTATCGGCTGTTCCCTCCGGTAAAGTTACTACCTACGGTGATGTTGCAGCGCTCGCGGGTTTTCCGTCTCATGCGCGCCTCGTAGGTAAAATACTCGGTTGTATAGGGATGGATTCTGATATACCATGCCACCGAGTGGTAAACGCACAAGGGAGACCGGCACCTCATTGGCTTAACCAGGCAGACCTTCTGCGGCGCGAGGGAGTCGCAATCGGAAATTCAGGGAGAGTGGATATGTCCAAATATCGTTGGCAACCGCTATCTGCAGAATAAGCCCATATCACGCAACTATTTACGATCAAATACTCATGGTCAAGACAGGAGAAACCTATATAAATGTCGGAATTGCCACTACCGGTAAACCGATATTGAAAAGAACCGACAACAATACTATTCTTAAAAATCAACGTATCGGACTCGGTTTTCACTGGGAGCGAAGTATTGAGTCTATACTTCCTGGCGAGGTTATAGTCACTGACGACCCTGTATATCAGATTATTAACAGATTGCCGTTAGAGACCTACCTGCAATCTGTAGTCGGGAGTGAGATGAATCCGGATGCTCCTATCGAGTTTCTCAAGGCTCACGCCATAATCTCCAGAAGTTGGGCGATGGGGAAAATAATCGGAGCAGATACCCCCAAAAATGAGGGAAAAATATTCTCACCCGATCTAATCCTGAATTGGGAGGACACTTGCGATCATCACTCTTTTGATGTCTGTGCCGATGATCACTGCCAGCGCTATCAGGGTATACAGCATTTTAATCCTAACATCATTGAGGCTATCCAATCTACCACCGGACTGTGCCTTTATTCTAAATCCGACCAATTAGTTGATGCGCGTTTTTCAAAATGTTGCGGGGGCAAAACCGAGGTATTCTCCTCTTGCTGGCAATCTCACGAGCAACCGTGTCTGGAGAGTTTTGAAGATCCCTGGTGCGACCTTTCCACTTTATCGGTAAAGAATAAAGAATTAGTTTTAAAATCAATACTAAAGGAGTATGACCTAGATAACAACGGAGGTTACCGCTGGGAAACTCAGGTAAGTGCCGAGGATATAAAAAGAAACCTATATACAAAATTCGGGCGCGACATAGGGGATATTGTCAATGCGCAGATAATCGAAAAAGGCGCGTCAGGTCGCGCCACCCTGATAAGGTTAATCGGAAGCAAAGGTAGTTTGGATTTAGGTAAGGAGTTAATGATACGTCGTTTACTGGCACCTACACATCTTTACTCCTCACGTATAAGTATCGAAAAAGATACTCACCGACCCGACATATTTAAAATCAAAGGGAGTGGATGGGGTCACGGTGTGGGATTGTGCCAGATAGGAGCCGCGAGAAAGGCTATCGAGGGATACAATTACCGAGAGATATTATCATTTTATTATCCCGGGTCCGAAATACATTAACCACTCTTTGAAAATACACTTTAGATTTAAATTATCGGAGAGTAGAGCATAAGTAAGGAGTTATCCTTACGTAAAAAAGTAAGAACGCAAGAAATGAAAATAAGGTATCATGGCAGACAATTATCTTGAGAAGAGAATGGAGGAACTCCGCAACGGTAAGATAAGCGGAGAGTTGCATAGATATAGCACACCGGTCAGACGATCCGGTTTAAATTTTTCTTTCACCTCAAAACGCATCTGTATTATAAGTGAGAACCGCTATATGGCCGAGACCGCAAAAATGTTTGTCAAGGCCGGCAGTAAAGTCGCTTTAATGCATACCGATACCGTTTCGGGCCATGAAATGGCCCAAAAAGATGGGATTAAATATTATCCTCTCCCACATCAGGAAATATCTGAATCTCAATCATCGATAGATCAGACAATCCGTTCGGACTTCCACAACCTGCTAATATGCTGGAGGGATATAGATATACTTATTGTTGATAGCAGTATACTTCACTTGATTACCGAAGAATGGCGACAACATAGAAGCCGTTTCCCCTACACCTCCGACTATATCTGCCGTATAATAGTTTTGGCTGATTCTTCTTCTGAACTTATGATTGAACAAGATACTAAAAAACTGCTTAAAACCACTCTAAATACCATTATTATACCTGAAGAGAGCA
>CAMWNR010000165.1 GCA_947175665.1 uncultured Porphyromonadaceae bacterium | reverse complement strand
AACCTCCACCTGTTGCCCGAGTTTCAGCACTTCAGTTACCGATTGGATACGCCTTTTGGAAATTTGAGAGATATGAATCAGTCCATTCTCCTTAATGCCCAAATCAACAAATGCTCCGAATGCGGTAATATTGCTCACTTTGCCTCTAATCTTCTCCCCTACGGCAAGTTGCTCAAAAGATTCTATCGTGGGTACAAATTCTGTTGAAGCATCATCTGTGCGAGGATCTCGCCCCGGTTTTCGGAGTTCGGTGATTATATCCTTAATAGTTTCGATACCGGCCGATCCTTTCGCAGCAAGTTTTTCGATATTGATCGAATCGAGTAATTTCTGATTGGCGATCAATTCGCTAACCGTCACCCTTAAACCGAGGGCAATCTCTTTGACTACATCGTAACTTTCAGGATGTATCCCGGTATTATCGAGAGGCTCGGGACCCTCGGTAATTCTCAAAAATCCTGCACTTAATTCAAATGCTTTTTCTCCGAGGCGCGGAACATTTCTTATATCTGCTCTTGTTGCGAATTTTCCATGTTCCCCCCTGTATTTTACGATATTTGCAGCAAGTGAATTTCCAATCCCGGATACATACGAAAGTAGTTTTTCGGAAGCAGTATTAACGTCCACACCTACAGCATTTACACATGCGGATACTGTGAAATCAAGGGCATCCTTAAGTTGAAGTTGATTAACATCATGCTGATACTGACCCACTCCGATAGATTTAGGATCTATCTTAACCAACTCAGCAAGAGGATCGATCAGTCGGCGTCCTATAGAGACCGCACCGCGGACAGTCACGTCCTTATCAGGAAATTCCTTGCGCGCTAAATCAGAAGCAGAATATACAGATGCTCCGTCTTCACTGACTACATATATATTGGCATCGCCCACAAGTCCGGAATTTTTCACAAACCGTTCGGTTTCGCGAGATGCTGTTCCGTTACCGATGGCCACAGTATCAAGGTTATACGTTTTTATCAACCTTCCGATAGTCATTTGAGAGCGGGTTATATCATTCTTGGGTGGAGTGGGATAGATAACATCATCATCAAGGAGGTTTCCCATTTCATCGAGCGCCACCACTTTACATCCCGTGCGGTAGCCGGGATCAATGGCCAGTATCCGTTTTCCCCTCAATGGTTTACTCAATAATAGTTCCCGCAGATTATTTGCAAATATATCGATGGCAACCTTATCTGCTTCTTCCTTAAGTGCAGAAGATATTTCATTTTCTACCGATGGTTTTATAAGTCGGTGTATAGCATCTTTAACTGCACTCTCAATGATGTCACGCGGTTTATCGGTTACGGAATTTGGAGTAAAGGTATCAATCATATCGCGTTCGAGATTTTCATATCCCGGACCGAAATCGTACTTAATCTTTATAAGCCCCTCACGCTCACCTCTGCGCATTGCTAAATATTGATGCGAGGCGATTCTTTTAATATCTCTGTTAAAATCCGAATATTGTGCGAGTGGAGATTTGCTGAGTTCAGTCTCCTTACCTTTAACCGGTTTGCAGATAATACGGCCCGACCGACGTAAAGATTTTCTCAACATATTTCTTAACCGAGGAGATTCGGATGCCCACTCAGCGATAATATCAGCGGCACCTGCTATTTTTTCGGCAGAGGTGCCTGCGGGCAAATACCCTTTCATAATACGCTTGGCAAGCGGTTCCAGACCCTGTTCGCGTGCTACGGTGGCACGTGTACGCTTTTTGGGTTTGAAAGGGAGATATAAGTCTTCTACCTCAGTAAGTGTACCGGCTGAATTTATCTTTGCCGATAAGGTATCGGAGAGTAACCCCAGAGTTGCAATAGCATTGATAACATACTCTTTACGGCTATCTAATTCTCTGACAGTGCGAGCCGTCAGTTCGATATCGCGTATCTGCACCTCATTAAGAGAACCGGTAACTTCTTTGCGATACCGGCTAATAAAAGGTATTGTTGCACCCTCATCAAGGAGTTTAAGAGTATTTTCAACTCCCGAAACAGGTAATTTTAATTTTTCCGCTACTCTCGTTACAATACTTTTGGTCATCTGTATTTTGATCTCAACTTAAAAAATGTCTGAAACTATTATTGGCGATAATAATTTTCATTACTTACATATAATTGTAAAAAAATGACTCTATACATTACTCGTAGATAGCGACCGGTTCAGTATCCAATCCTAACTGTGCGCGTAGTTTCTTAGTAAGATTTCGTGCGGTCTGGTAATAAGAGTGGCATATAAGTTTTTTTTGAAGTTCATCGCTCACGTCACCTTCAAATTGCACTGATATCCAATGTTTTTTATTCATGTGGTAGCCCGGTTTGATACCCGTATATTGCTCTCTTAATTGCTCCGAATATACAGGGTCAACTTTAAGATTGTAGAAATCCCACTCTCCATCGAGGGTCATAAGACAAAACATTTTGCCCCCTATTTCCAGACAATAAGTGTCCGGGCCAAATGGCAACCGCTCGGTCACGTGGGGCAATGCGAGGCCAAACTCTCGAATCTCTTCTATATTCATAAGTAAGTAATGAAAATTAAACGATATTATGAAATTAAGTAGTAATAGAATAT
>CAMWNR010000164.1 GCA_947175665.1 uncultured Porphyromonadaceae bacterium | reverse complement strand
ATTGATACGTGCCTATGCTGAATGCCTGCTCTGCAGGCGGCTTGCGCCTGACCGGGTTCGATACCATCCGCGAGGCGTTCCGCCACATTCCACGGCCTGAGCGAAGCAAAGGCTTCCGCCAAGTTCAAAAAAAGAAAAAAGTTCCGCGTAGTTCCGTAAAATTCCGCGTAAAACATTAATGCCAAAGGCATTAATGAAAAAAGTTCCGTACACTAAAAATTCCTAAAATTCCCCCTCAGCCAAAATACTCAAATCAACCTCGGCTAAACCACGCCGACAGAGTAGCCATTCAGCATATCACCGCAAGAAGCGCGATTAAGAAGAGGAATATGATAAGTTGGGTAAAATGACAGAAACAGATTGCCAATTTTTGCAATCTCTGACAACTTTTGCTAACTTTACATAAAACAATAAAAAATCTCGGTAAATGACCGCTGTCATCTCAGTTATCATACCATACAAGCGCATTAAATCTATCATCACCGGAAATAGCCGTAAGAAATATCTCGGTTTATTATCGGTGATACTGATGCTTGCTATGCTATTGCTCGCCGGAAGTTGCCGCAGAAGTCCTCTATCAGCGCAACTTACCGAGATTAACGCCATCAGCGAAACCGACCCCAACCGCGCTTTCGACTCCCTCCGCGCCATAAACCCGGATACCCTAAGTGAAAGAGATCGCAACTACTACGATTTCCTGACGGTAAAATGCCAACGCAAGCAGTATCAGCCGGCAGAATCAGACAGTCTCATCCTAAAGGTACTCGACTACACGGCTCGCCACCAGCAAGACGGGTACTACCCCGAGGCTCTATATACCGCAGGCCTCGTCTACACCGATCTCGGCGATCAACCCACTGCCTTGGACTACTATCAGAATTCACTGGCTATAATATCAGAAGAAACCTCTAACACAAAATTAAAATCAAAAATACTTGCACAGATTGGGCGTATTTTGGCACAGTCTCAGTTGTATAGTGAAGCGGTTCCGTACCTTACAGAGGCTTTGGAAAATCTTAATGAACTTAAAGATACATTAAATATAGTCCTCGACTATCAGTTACTTGCAACAGTCTATAAAAATATGGATAGGGTTGCAAGTGCTGACACATTGCTCCACAAGGCTTTGAATATCGGGCGCAATCTTGATCCGAGCCATAACGCGCTTACGCGATTACATTTAGGTATAAACAGGGCAGAATGCAAAGACTATATTAACGCCTGTAGATATATCCGTAATAACGTAGATAGTGTGCCATTATATTATCGAAATTCTGCGTTGGCATATTCCGCTCAGATATATAGAAAAGCGGGCAAAATTGACTCGGCATATATGTATGCTGACCGACTGGTTCATTCACCGGTCGAAACAAGTAAAGCAAGTGGATATGAGGTATTGCTGAGTAAAGAGATACTCCCACTGGTTCCGGTAGATTCAATCGGAGAGTATTATGAGCAATATGCTCATTTGCTTGCTAAATATTACGATGATAATTCCAATGCATTGTTTCTTCAACAGGTTGCGATGTATAACTATCGTTTACATAAACAGAAGCATCTTGAGTCGGCCGAGAAAGCACGCAAGTTCAGTCGGTGGACTGCAATACTTGCAATGATAATATTGGTTATAATGTGTGTCGGAATATGGGTTTATATACGATACAAAAATAAAATTCAAGGACTTAAAGAATCTTTGGCTTTGGCAACCACCCTTAAAAGTGAAGAACTAAAAAATCAAAATGAATGTTTGTCGTCTTCCGAAATAGAGTATCCCATAGAGGAGATGGAATATAACGAATCAAACCCTATAGAGGAAGATACCAACGATTTAATTACATCAACAAAAGATATAAGACAAAAGTTACAGCAAGAACTGCATGAGTTATGCATTCTCAATCCCAATCCGGAAATCCAATATGAAATTTTGGATTCTACAATCTATAAGAAATTAAAGGAGTATATTGACACCCATACCACCCTTCATAATCCCTTAGAATGGAGGGAACTGGATTTATTAGTGTCATCAGTTAGTCCTGATTTCAAGTCTAAGTTACAAATTCTCGCAAAAGGTAATCTACAAAATTGGCACTATCATACTGCACTGCTTATAAAAGCAGGCTTTACCCAAAGCAAAATTAAAATCCTTTTGGGCCTGTCAAAATCAAGTATTCACTATCGGCTTGTTAAACTTTCGCAAGTATTCTTTGATGTGAAATTGAATCCTGCTGAAACTTGCACCCTTATCCGACTGATGTAAGTAAAATCTTATCGACTCTCCAACCGCCACCATAATGGCAGGTGAGTTCGCGTCACAACCTGATTTAGTGATTCGCCTCTTATTATTCCTGGACCCATTTTATTTGACTTCAGGGTACGGAACTTTTTTTCATCAGTAAGCATCCGGTGAAGTAGGTATTATTGCACAATTAGGCAACACGTACTTCACCGGATGCTTACTAAAAAAACAAAAAAAAAACTTGGTAAATAACTGCAAAAAAAACAGTGTCTGAAGACTTCATGTCACAAAAAAAAGTTAAAGTCAAGTATGCAGAAAGGGTCTAAGGTGATAGTATCCTCAAAGTTTATAAAAACTTTAAGATTTTATAACCTCTACAGTTT
>CAMWNR010000163.1 GCA_947175665.1 uncultured Porphyromonadaceae bacterium | reverse complement strand
TATTATTTAATAGTTCTGGAATCGAGTACCAAACCATCTTTCTGCATCACTACGACACTAAATCCATCCGCTTTCTTAAGAATTGCTCTCCCTTCTACTCCGTTAGTTTTATCTATTATGTTACCATAAATATCATACTCGGTAAAGGATATATCCTCTGCTTTAAGATCATAACAAACTGTGATTGATTCTCCATTTGTTTCTAATGAGCGAATTTTATATTCGTTAGAGGTCGCTATACCGGTTAATTCATCTTGGGAGATGAATACCGGGACATACCCCTCACCGATAAGCGATAAATCGTATTTTTTCAGCATATAATCTGAGATTTCATAATAATCTCCCGAGGCGATAGGGAAATAGGCATTGGTATCTCCTGATTTGCTTGAGGCTACCAACTTTCGCTTATTATGATAAATTTTCACACCATCGCTTATTTTTACTATGGTAGGATTTTTCATTATCGGAGTGTTTCGATATACATGCAAAGTTGGATCTCCGAAACAATGGAAAACCTCTCTATTATATTGTGGCTGATTTGCAATTTGTGTGGAATTATTTGTACAAGTCCAGTATGATCCGTAGTTCTTGAGCATCATATTTTCTCCGGCCCGTAAAAATATAGTACCAAGTTCAGATGTATCGGGATGGAGAAATAATTTCTTATTTTCGGTATAAGATAAATCATAATCTGCATCTACCCCGGTATACATAGCACCGAATATTCCAGCCATTAAATGTTCATTATATCCTGCTATAGTTTCCCTATTTGCTCCGATTGCAAAAACTGCTCCCTTGTCCTTTGCTACAAGTAATTGTTCACAAAGAGATTGAGTTTTACGCATACCCGGATGATAAAATTGACCGGAAAGACAAGTTATGGCATATACACCCGGATACATATTCTTATTATTCATCGATGCAATACATTTAGTACCAAAATAACTATGACTCCAGTTAGTGGTATTACCATGTCCGCGATATAATACGTACCCACACCCCTTATTAAATTCATTTACTATATCCTGATTATCCCAATTATTCCTTAACACCTTAATAAAAGATGAAGGCATGGGAGTACCATCGTAAAATTTTGTTATATTTTCTTTATAATTGCTATCCATATAACAATATTTTGTAATATTATATGGATAGTCATCATGTGTTTGCTTATAAATATCCAAGGATTTACTTAATAATTCGAGAGAATAAGAAAATACATACCCATCCTTACCATTATATGAATTCTCTCCACTTGACTCACAGAAATGAACTGCATTATTAAAATAATTTGCATTATTTAATGGCGGATTAAGTTCGTAATCAAGAGACTTATCTACCATTATTTTGATTTCTGCAAGTGTCGAAGCCGGTAAACGTCCAAGTGTCACATCCGGAAATCTATCTTGAACATCTTTAGAATAATCAAGCCATAGTTCAGGATCATCTAAATCAGGTCCATATAACCATCCGTCTTGATCTTCCGCATCAAGGCATGAATAATAGAAATCAGTATAATAGTTTTTATTTTCACCACTAAGGATAACAGGCTTTTCTCCCACGAATGCAGCAATTTTATTACCACCTCCGAAAAGGAGTACATGTTCAAGATCCTGATACTGATCATAGGCTCGCTTGATGATACGAAATGTACATTCCGGATTAAGAAGCGAATCGGTAGGCATAGACTTGATATTTACTGTATATCCTAATCGGCATTTGGTCTTCGCAAAGCGTTCAGCCTCACTTTCAAACTCGGTAGGAGTGATAATTACCAATCTTGGAGCCTTCGAACCCAGGTTAAGAGACGGAGGGTTAATTGGCGTGAGCCCAAGCGTACTCAAAGTATTTTCTTCACCACTTAGGGTACTGTCTTCATCGCTTAATGCTTGATTCTTGATGGTAAGAAGGTTCATAAGGTTGCCTTTAGTTTTAGCATTCGATAAGGCATATTGGTTGACCCTTGATTTGGACGGCAAGGTTGTGAAGGGGATCGTTATTGTAATCTTCTTTGCAAAAATAACTTGCTGGTTATAATAATCGTATTGGAGGGGAGCCACTGCTATTCTGCCAATATGATTGCCTCGATAAGATACACCATCTACAAGAGCAACTTGCCTATCAGGCCACACACCGGAAAATGGGAGTATTGTTCCTAATAAAACTTGTTCTTCTGATTCAATTTGATGAGGAGCAGAGGGAATAACCTTACAATTAATAACCTCAGTTTCGGTTGTATAAGACAAATTACCTACTTGCATTCCATCGGGAATTTGAAAAGATTCAATACGCTGAAGTAGTGAGGGATAGTTATCTGCTTCAAGGAGACCAAAGTCTTCAAGGATAAACTTTTTTGCACCTGAATAGATTTGAGAATCTTCTTGAATCAACTCATCAAGAGTGTATTCAATGTAGATTCCATTCTCATCAGCAGAATACTTGATAGAATTAGCCAATGAGGGTAAAGTCACAATCATAAATGACAGAATTGTAACTACATTTTTGAGTTTAATTCCATGTTTCATAATAAAAGATTTTGTTAAAAATTATGGTTAACATTTGAGTTTAAATTTTGGATATTTATGGTAAAATTTAGTAGTATCTAATATTAGGGTTATAGGCTCACTCTTTGAGAGTGTGTCAGCCTATAACTATAATACTTATTTATGAGTCTGACATTAACCGGGCTAAGTAAGTAATGAAAATTAATGTGCATA
>CAMWNR010000162.1 GCA_947175665.1 uncultured Porphyromonadaceae bacterium | reverse complement strand
AACCCTTGGATGGGAGCGTTGACTTTTTTGTCGCCTTACCTCATATTTGCAATGCTTTTCATAACATACTGCAAACTGCGTCTTGAAGACTTTAAGATTACAAAGGGTGAAATCGGTTTGTTAGGTTTGCAATTAGGACTCAGTGCAGTGGTGTATCTCCTGCTCTCGTTATGGAACCATACCCTTGCGGAGGGTGTATTTATATGTATTTTCGTGCCTACGGCCACCGCTGCTCCTGTCATTACCTCCATGCTTGGAGGCAATATATCTAAAGTTGCCGCGTATTCGCTGTTATGTAATTTAGTAGTGGCGGCTTTGGGTCCGATAGTACTTGCATATATTGGCGACCATCATGAAATCGGGTTCGTTAAATCTTTTATGATGATTCTGTCTCAGGTAGTGCCTTTGCTCTTAGGACCATTAGTGGCGGCCCTGATATTCAGGAAATTACTCCCTAAACTTCATAGTGAGATAGTTAGCCATCAGCAATGGTCGTTTTATTTATGGGCTATCTCATTATTTATAATAGTGGGTAGTTGCGTAAGTTTCGCCATCAACTCGTGGCAACCCGAATATACAGGACTTATGATATACTTGTGTATGGGTGCCTTGGGTGCGTGTCTGCTGCAATTTGTTATCGGCAGGAAGTATGGACGCCGATTTGCAGATCCAGTGAGTGGAGGTCAGTCACTTATGCAGAAAAATACAGTACTCGCGGTATGGCTTGCGCTGGCCTATATGAACCCGATAGCCTCCATAGCACCGGCCGCATATATAGCCTGGCAAAATATCATAAACTCCTGGCAATTGATGCGCCATAACTCGGAAGTACACAAGTTGCCGTAGCGATACCGAATGGCGCTGAGCAATTACTTGTAATCCCGAATATTGATGACGATATATTGATTTTTACTGATAGTACCGATTTACCTTGATTTATCTTGATTTATCTTGATTTTTCTTGATTTTGCATGATTTTTTCTTGATATATCGGGATTTAAACTGAATTAATTAACCGGAATAATACCTTTACAAGTGGAAACTATTAAAATTTATAACGACAATCTATCTGAATCTCAGGCCGTAGAAATCGCTGACCGCATATCTAACGGAGAATTGGCGATATTACCTACTGATTCCGTTTATGCCATAGTATGCGATGCCCTTAATCCTAAGGCAATAGCGGAATTATGTCGAATCAAGGGTATTAACCCTGATAAAAATAATCTCTCCATAATCTGCTCGGATCTTTCGATGGCTGCGGAATATTCTACGATTGATAACAACGCTTACCGCTTGATTAAAGATTATACACCGGGGCCTTTTACTTTCCTGTTAAAAGCGTCGCGAAATCTCCCCAAAGCCTTTAAGGGACGCAAAATTGTAGGTATCCGCATACCCGATAATATTCCGGTCAGAATGATTGCACAGAGTTTAGGTCACCCTCTACTCTGCACCTCTATCAAATTTGATGATGCCGATTATGCACGCGAACCCGATCTGATAGCAGAATCTTACTCTCCATTTAATATCGACTTTATCCTTGACGCCGGTGAGGGTGGTGATGAGTTTTCTACCATTGTAGATTGTAATGATTCGCAATCTCCCGTGGTGATCAGGGAAGGGAAAGGGAAATTGTAAATATACTCAAAATACCTTTCTATTTTTATCCCGAACATCGCATTGTACTCTCTGGTACAGGCTAAGAGCGCATCGCGCAAAAAATATTATTGCAGGGGTGACAACTTACGCAGAATATTTGATTTTATTATTGATAAATTCGGATTTTTCGTTATCTTTGCATTATACCGTCAAGTATACTTTGTGTGTACCTTACGGTGATGGAAATTACAATAAAACTTATAAATATTCTTTATATTAAATCAATAACCATGTCTAAAGTAACAGTTGTAGGCGCCGGTAATGTAGGCGCTACCGCAGTAAATGTTATCGCACTGCGTGAAATCGCAGACGAAGTTGTAATGCTCGATATTAAAGAGGGTGTAGCCGAAGGTAAGGCTATGGATATGATGCAGACTGCTAATCTGCTCGATATGAATACCCGTATTATCGGTGTTACTAATGATTACGAGGCTACCCGCGACAGCGATGTAGTTGTTATCACTTCCGGTATTCCCCGTAAACCCGGTATGACTCGCGAAGAACTTATCGGTGTTAACGCAGGTATCGTTAAGTCAGTTACTGAAAACCTCCTCAAATATAGCCCCAATGCTGTAATCGTTTGCGTATCTAACCCGATGGATACCATGACTTACCTTATCCACAAGGTAGCAGGTGTACCCAAAAACCGTATCATCGGTATGGGTGGTGCTCTCGATAGCAGCCGCTTCAAATATTATCTCAGCCAGGCTCTTAACGCTAACCCCAACGAAGTTGAAGGTTTCGTAATCGGCGGTCACGGTGATACTACTATGATCCCCATGAAGCGTTTCGCTACTCTTCGCGGTGTACCCTGCAGCACTCTTCTCCCCGCTGAAACTTTAGATAAGGTTGCCGCCGACACTATGGTAGGTGGTGCTACTCTTACTAAACTTCTCGGTACTTCTGCCTGGTATGCTCCCGGCGCTGCTACTGCTGAGGTTGTTGAGGCTGTTATCCACGATCAGAAGGCTATCATCCCCTGCTCTGCCCTTCTCGATGGCGAGTATGGTGAGAAGGATCTTTGCATCGGCGTACCTTGCGTACTCGGCAAAGGTGGTATCGAAAAGATCATCGAACTCGATCTTACTGACGAGGAGAAGGAACTCTTCAAGAAGAGCGCAGAAGCAGTTCACAAAACTAACGCTGCCCTCCCCTGCTAAT
>CAMWNR010000161.1 GCA_947175665.1 uncultured Porphyromonadaceae bacterium | reverse complement strand
GTGTAAAAGAAGCCCGAAGAGATTTAAATCTCTTCGGGCTTCTTTTTATTTATACAAGATATAGCCTGCGGGAATTATTCTAATTATAGTATGAGGCACCACCTGTAATTTTGTACATATTATAATGTGTTAGAAATTCTGTTCTTGACCGGGTACAGGAGGGTTCTCAAGATTGGGCACTTCTCCATATTTGTTAGCGAAGGGTTGACTGGCAGTGCATAGATATACGAGGAGAATAATTGTGCCGATCACAGGGAGAAATAACCATAACCAATTCCATCCGCTTCTGCCTGAGTCATGAAGTCTGCGGAACAATAGGCCGAGTTGGGGAAGGAGAATAAAAAGACTCCATAAATATGCCACACCGGTCCATGTGCTGAATTCCACTGTCTCGATACCATTAAGGGCATTACTAAATGTTTCCATCACGTATGGCCCGCAAAATAACATACCTACAATATAGGTAAACAGATAAAACCACCAGAACTCTGAACGTGAAGCACGTCCTTTGAAATTACAATAGTTTTTGAAAGCGCGTGTCACCGCCTGCAAAAATCCAACTTGATACTGATACATAATAGTAAATTTGTATTGTTATTATTGAACTTATTTCAACTCTATCAAGACATAACTGATCACCCTTTATAATAAACCTTATTGTAAATTTTAATGGTTTGAGAAGATAATCTTATTACATCTCGTTATTAAAAAATAAAATAAATTGTAAAAAATTAATAAATAATTTTTTATTAAACAGTTTAAGCACTTAATTTGTTCGCGCTTATATGCAAAAAAATTATTTGGAGTTTTAGAACCTCCTCAACGTTTCTTGTGGGTTGGGGTCTTACTTCCAAAATGGGATATTGCCATTATTTATATATCCTACTCGGTAGCGCTTGGCAGTTTCTACAAAGTATTATATTTTTGCAAACGATATATAATAATCAGACGATATATAATAATACAGTATAATATACTCATTTACTACATAGAAATGAAAGTTTCATACAATTTCGTAAAGGATAAAATAAAATATTTCAATATTATGGTATTTAAAGAGCCATTGCCTGAAATACCAATTATACTTACTGATGTCAAAACTTACTTGGGACAGTTACGGTATACCCGCAAGAGACTGCCGGATGGTACTTTCAGATATTCTGATTTTCTGTTTCGATTCAATACACGTTATGACTTAAAGACAGAGGAGTGGGAAGATATAATATTACACGAGATGATACATTATTGCATAGCATACAATCAGATTAACGACTCATCACCTCATGGTAAAATATTTAGAAAAATGATGAAGGCCATTAATCAACGCTTTAACAGAAACATAACCATAAGATACCGTCAAAATTTGACTTAGACTCGTGTCCACGAAATGTATATAATGTATGTTTTACAGCAGATATTCATGAAAAACTCTAAAAAATATTAAAATTTTAAGAGAAATGTATGAACTAAATTTTACTAACTTGCGTTTTAAACATATATTTTTTATTAATTACTAAAAAAGAAGGACTATGCATTTTACTCCGAAAGAGCAAGACAAACTAACTCTGCTATGCGTAGGGTTGATTGCCGAACGACGCTTGAAAAAGGGTCTTAAATTAAATTATCCTGAGTCCGTGGCTTATATTACAAGTTGCGCTCTTGAGGGTGCTCGCGAGGGCAAGACGGTTGAAGAAGTTATGCATGATGCCACTCAAGTACTTACCAAAGAACAGGTTATGGAAGGCGTAGCAGATATGATAAAACTTCTTCAGGTTGAAGCAGTGTTTACTGACGGATCACGTCTCGTATCAATACACAATCCGATCCGATAAGGAGCGGCGGTAATTATCAAAATCTTATTAATTATGGCTCAGACAACATCTAATTCCACACAGAAGCCCGATTCACATCCCGCTACTCCTGCTCAAGTGCCGGATAGCCCGATGCCTGATTTTTCTAACGGCTATACCACACCAATGGGCGTATACCAGGGTAAACCTGATATTGCTTATCCCAAGACTCCGGGATTTGAACCCGCAGAATATGTACCTGTAGGGGGAGTGATTCTTGCAGATACTCCTATTGAATATAATGTAGATCGTCGCACTGTAAAACTTAAAGTGCGTAATACCGGTGACCGTCCGGTACAGATCGGCTCGCACTTCCACTTCTTTGAAGTTAACCGATATATGGAGTTTGACAGACCCAAGGCTTTTGGCTATCATCTTAACATTCCGGCTACTACAGCCGTTCGTTTCGAACCGGGTGAGGAGAAGGAAGTCGAACTCGTAAGTTATGCCGGCAAGCACCGCGTGATCGGATTTGACGATCTTGTAAACGGTTATACCGGACTTGAAGATACTCCTACTTATTATCCCAAGTATTCCGAGGCTATACGCCGCATGAAAGAGTACGGTTACAAATCCGTCAGCGAAGAGGAAGCCGATGGAGAATATGATGAAAATGAAGTTAACAAAAAAGATTAATTCCCATGGCTACAATATCACGTCAAGACAATAATATGCTTTTCGGTCCTACCGTTGGCGATAAAATCCGACTCGGTAATACCGACTTGTATGTAGAGATTGAGAAAGATCTTCGCGTTTACGGCGATGAAGTTGTATACGGTGGCGGTAAAACCCTGCGCGACGGTATGGGTCTTGCCAATGAGTGCTCTTCTAAAGAGGGTTCGCTCGACATCGTTATCACTAACGTTACTATTTTGGATCCCGTACTCGGTGTAGTAAAAGCCGATATAGGTATTAAAGATGGTAAAATTGCAGGGATCGGTAAAGCCGGTAACCCCAATATTATGGAGGGTGTGACTCCGGGGTTGGCTACAGGTCCTTCTACCGATGCCATCTCAGGTGAGCACATGATCCTTACGGCTGCGGGTATCGACGGTCACGTTCACATGTGTTCTCCGCAGCAAGCTTACGATGCTCTTTCCAATGGTAT
>CAMWNR010000160.1 GCA_947175665.1 uncultured Porphyromonadaceae bacterium | reverse complement strand
ATTAGCCAAAAAGATTAAGTTTTATTGCACAAGATATTCTTTTACTGCTTAATTTCATAATATCGGTTAATTTTATTACTTACTTATGAATTCGCCGATTTTTAATTTCAAAGATGAAGAGGGAGTATTAGCCAATTACTGTTTGTTTGCGTGGCGTTCCGGCAAGTTCCGCAGCCTGAGCGCAGCAAAGGCTTCCGACCGGTTCCAAATAAAAAAGTTCCGCGTGATTCCGCCAAGTTCCGCGCGAAGCATTGATGCCTGAGGGCATCAATGAAAAAAGTTCCGTACGCCTGTGGCAAAATCCAAAAGTTAAACCCCACCTCACCGTAAGAAAATCGATTTTAGGATATGACGGAGAAGAACTGAGGTTTTGCCGTAGGCGTACGGAACTTTTTCCATTATCACCCTGCGGGATGATAATGTGTTGCGCGGAACTCTGCGGAACTACGCGGAACTTTTTTAATTGCTCCAACACTCTCGAACCGGGCGGAAGCCCTTGCTTCGCTCAGGCCAGGGAACGTGGCGGAACGCCTCGCCTCGCGGATGGTTTCGTAATGGATTTTGCGTAAGGCGCCTACTGAGCAGGCGGCTTGCGCCATTTGCGTTGCTGCAGAATCCTTTATTAGAGGATATGATTCTCTATCTAATGTACTCTTATACTTGACCCAAATTTTATTTATATGCGTGCAGGTATTACGTAGTGTGACAGTTTTTAAATATAATTACAGCCACCCGCTTTACACAGGTGGCCGCAATTAAATTCAGTATCTCTACCCACATAATATGGGGAGAGTGGCTATTTTTATGTTTAATTCTGACCTAAGGGCGTCATGTGGTAGCCGAGGGCATTGAGTTCCATCGCTCCTCCCATGATAAAGAGTACATGCAGAGCCGCGATATATGCCCGGGCTGCCTCTTCGGTACCATTTTCGATTGAGGAGTGGTGGATGTAACTGAGTGTTCTGGCCGCGCATTCCCCTACCACTTCTGATATTTTCTCTACCTGAGCATCATCTAATCCGAGTACTCCTTGCAGTATGTGATCGTCAAGATTGTCATACCCTTTCTCGTCCCGGAGACGCTGATATGCTTTCGCACCACCTTCTGTTTTGAATTTCTCCCAGTCTTCATCCCAATATTTTGCTACAGCCATGCCGATAAACATCATCCAGCCGAGCGATACTACCGGATAGTCTGCAAATTCGCGTATGCCGTCAGGGAGATAGGCATCTCTCACCTCGGGCCATGTATCTTCGAGATCGGGGGTCTCGGGTAAGATCTTATCTACTTTACCTATACTTACCAAATATTTGTGCAAATCTGCCTGCAGACCTTTTTCAAATTCCTTTATATCCATGATTTCTATAACTTTATTATTTTAGAGATTCTTTATACTCAGCGTAATAAGTATCGAGTATCTTGCGGATTGCTGATCCTATCTTAAGATAGGCCGGCTCATCGAGGTTGGCGAGAGATGCTCTTACAGACCATTCCGGTCCGTCAAAACCGCTACCGTTCAGTAGCACCACATTGGTGTCTTGCGCCATGCGGAGTACAGCATCAAGTGGCTGATATGTCTTTTTGAGCCAGTCGCAGAATTCCTCTCCGTATATCCTCTTTCCCCATACCATCAGATCTATCTCACTGTAGTAGCCCACACGATACTGATCTTCGGGGAGTTCAAAACCTGCTCCTTTCCATAGTGCTTCGAGTCGGTCGGCTATCAATTGCTTCATCTTGTTTTTATATACATCTTTGGTGTCGAGCAGACACATCAATGCGAAGAGCGACATCTGCACCTGCTGTGGAGTTGACAGCCCGGCCGTATGATTTAGCGCTACTGATCGTGAATCGGCTACCAACCGGTCTATAAACTTCAATTCATCCGGGTTAAGAGTCAATGAGTTATAGCGGTGACGCAGATCTTCCTTATCCGCTTCGGGGAGTGCCGCTATCAATCGGTCGAATACATTGCCGTCTCGAAGTGCCGATATCGTAGCCAATCGCCAGCCTGTGGCGCCGAAGTATTTGCTGAATGAGTAGACACATAGCGTATTTTCGGGTATCACATACATCAGACTCCTGAAGTTATTGGCAAATGTACCGTATACATCATCGGTAACTATCATAAGATCCGGATTGTCATTTTTCACAATATCTACAAGCAGATCGAGCGATTCCTGATCGAGCGTATAGGATGGCGGATTTGAGGGATTTACCAGAAATACCATCTTGACACTCTTGTCGCGTAGTTTTTCGAGTTCTTCTTTAGGATATTGCCATGTATGTAAGCCTTCGGCATTGCGCGCATTGGCGTATATATTGGTTACTTTAAAGTCGTAACGATCGAGTTGAGGTATCTCTATATATGGAGTAAAGATAGGAGTCATAAGGGCTACATGATCACCCTTATTGAGTAAGTGATTGGCTAACAAAGATTCGAATATATATACCATCGCGGCTGTACCACCCTCGGTAGCGAAGAGGTCAAATTCTTTACCGAGTCCGGGGGCATGGTCACCCATCTCTTGTGCGAGATAGGCGCGGGTGATTTTCTCGGTATTTTTAAGTATGCGTGGCGGTGTAGGATAGTGATCTCCGATTATGCCATCGGCCCATTCGTAAGCAAGATCATCGACATCTACACCTAACGTACTTTCGGCATAATCAAGTGATTTTCTCAGCAGGTGCGCTCCGCGACGTGCGGAGTTGTCAGCGAGAAATGTACGCAGTCTCCCCCCGATGCCATCTTTTGAGGGACATCCTGCTATACCGGGTTTCATATAGAGTTCCTCTCTGGCTTCTTCCATCGCCCACATACCGAGCAGGAAGAAAGCATCGCGCGGGTCGGTGGCAATCCAGTTCGGATTACCTCTACCGGCATTGAGATAGGTATCGGTATCACTACGCTTGTCATCTTTGGCAAGACGTATTAACGTATCTTTAATTTCAAATGGACTCATTTTTGAGAGTTCCTTTTCGTATTCGCTGGT
>CAMWNR010000159.1 GCA_947175665.1 uncultured Porphyromonadaceae bacterium | reverse complement strand
GTAATTCCGTGTGGTTCCGCCAGCGCAAGCGAAGCAAGCGCCCGCGCTGTCATTTGCGACAAACCTAAATAACCAAAAAAATTCCGTGAAATTCCGTAAATTCCGTGCCAAACATTAATGCCCCAAGGGCATTAATGAGAAAAGTTCCGTACCCCAAAAATTCCTAATAATTCCCCTCCGCGAAGGAAATAATCATCGATTCGGGGGTTATCATCCCGCGTAGCGGGATTTCAGCATAGGCACGTATCAGCAAAAATCAAAGATTTTTGCTGGTGCGTGTACCCGTATACCCACCCCCGAATAATGTGCCGCGTTAGCGGTACTTCAACGCCTCGCAAACACCCATTTAACACCCCATTAAACACCATTCCCGTGTAAAGAAGTACCGCTAACGCGGCACGGCTATTAATGTTGCGCCTACGCGAATACACGCACCAATCAAGGCCTTCCGGCCTTGATTGATACGTGCCTATGCTGAATGCCTGCTCTGCAGGCAGGCTTACGCTAAGTTAAAGGAAAAAGTTCCGCGTAGTTCCGAATAATTCCGCGCAAAACATTAATGCCTAAGGCATTAATGAAAAAAGTTCCGTACCCCTAAAAATTCCTAATAATTTCCCCAAGATCCGACGACAAAAATAAATGGGGCTGTCGCAAGACAACCCCATTATTATTCAACTAATTTATGAGTCTGACATTAACCGGGCTAAGTAAGTAATGAAAATTAATGTGCATATAAAACTTAAAGATTTTTGAGATAATTTCCATGCGGAGGGAAGGAAGATACTTGGTATCTGACTGACTGACAATTGGAAATTAGCCAAAAAGATTAAGTTTTATAACACAAGATATTCTATTACTACGTAATACCATCATATCGTTTAATTTTTATTACTTACTTATAATAAACCGATTATGCTTACGGGGATCGAACCCCGAAAAGATTTGTCACTATTTATATTTCTTATCACTCTACAAATCTCTTGGCTGTAGTACCGTCAGAGTATTGTATTATTACAATGCCTTTGAAGTTCTCATCGACCTGCAAACCATCGGTGGTGTAACGCGATACTTCAACCCGGGATTGATCTGAAATTACAGCACCCGCTGAAGCCGCCTCCTCCGATTTTTCCAAAATCTGCAACTTGGCTAAGGGGTAATCATATTGTGAAAAAATATTTTTGTAATAATTTTTAGTTCCATCAGGCACGATTAATACGCATTTATTGGTATCAATATCTAAAAATGAACTTCTGAAAAATAATTCTGGATAAGATGAAGAGGTGTGTCCGGTAAATTCAATTCTTTCTATAGCAGGACATTTGTTAAAGCCCCACTCAAAGTCTTTGATTTCTGCATCTAAAGTCACACTTTTCAGCGATGGATTATTATTAAAAGAGTCGTATCCCACATACTGTAGAGACCCCGGAAGGATGATTGATTCCAGTTGCTTATTATTGCTGAATGATTTGGCCCCTATAGAGGTCAGTCCATCCGGGATATCAACAGTTTTAAGAAAATCGTTATCATTTACACAATGTTCTCCCAGAGAGATAATATTTAACGGCAAATTAAGAGTTTCAAAATAACATCTACTCAGACAAGAACTCTCAATAGCCTCCACTCCTAACCCAAATTCTATTGTCGGCACCCAACTCATATCATTGCTATGCCCAATTACCTTTACGGTAGATGAAATAGTACAAGGCTCCGTCAGTACTTTAAAGCAACTGCTATCTATAGCGGTGACGGTATAATCTTCACCCTCAATAGAGATCTTTTCGGGAAGATTAACCTCAACATAACAGTAAAACCACGTTTCAGGTGCTAACAAACCATAATTGGTAGGATCAACAGTCATAACCTCCTTATTATCATTATCTGTAATCTTATAATAGATCTTATCATAGTGATAAAGCGTTACACCTTTCTCAGTTATAACTTCAGTAGCCTCATTCTGAGCCTTCAATGATAACCATGAGCAAAACACCAAAACAATAAATAATATCTTCTTCATATTTAAAAGTTTTTAGTTAAAGATTATTTTAATTTTTAATGTAAGAATATCTTGTGCTGTTAAACTTAAGATTTCATTATCTAAATAATGCTTGGATTCACCCATTACAATGTTGTTAACCGGCCACTCTTCTTACATAATATCTGTTGCAGCCTGACGGACAAGCGTGGAATTAAGGGCGGTGAACTCTTCGTTAGCGTTTGTAGATTGATCTAATACAACAGAGGAAATCATAGCGGGCAGGCAACGACCCCTGATAGTATCGACTACTGCATCAACCTTAATATCCTGAATCTCACACCCCACAGGAACGGGGAACGATTCATTACGATAAAGCACTTCCCCTTTGCCCTCGGTATGTACCAGACCAAAGCCATCACATTGAAAAGAGTATTCATCAGATTCATGACTTGTTAGTGTAAGTGATCTGAGATCATAGTTTACACGCAGTTGATTGTTGTCGTAAGAGGCCGTAAAAACGGTATTACCATACATGGTTAACCCACTTACCAAAAGCAATAATGCTGAGATGGATTTTTTCATAAAAAATTAATTTAATTTATTGTTTTTTGTAAGTAATTAAAAATTAATATGAATAAAAAAACTTGAGTATTTTGAGGTGAATTCCATGCGGACGGAAAGAATATACATCGTATCTGATAGACTGACAATTTGAAATTAACCTCAAGTATTTAAGTTTTATTGTACATAGCATTTTTGCAATACTTACTTTCTTTATGTGGTTAATTTTAATAATTCACTTAATAGTTACGGATTTGACCCGAGAGTTGAGAATTGCGCGTAGTGAGGGTCAGGATCAACGCCCCGCGCAGAGCGAAGGCATCCTGTACAAAATTATACTGGTCGTAGTAGATTCCTACGCGTGTGGTACCTTGATATATTTCATACGTCTGCACAGCCTCAACGTTAGGATCAAAAACACAGCGCCCGGACTCTTTATAGAGGATACAGGTCACTTTCTGTCCTGTGTCACGCTCCCCTCCGGGCAATTGGGGTTTTATCTCTCCCATATTTGTCCGTTGATATAAATTTACTGTTTTGGTTGTCTCAGCGAATAGAGTTATCGGCCAAGCAATAAACACGCTCAGAAAAATTAATTGTACTGTAAAAAACCGTTTTAGTATCTTCATAATGATGACATATTTATTTTGCAAATATAAAATATCGTTATCAAATTTTCATAATTTTTTGGTTCAGAAAAAGTTCAGTTTTTTATGTAGAGGTAGGCAAGACTTGTTGTAGAGGTAACATATAGAAAATACAAAGTTCGATATT
>CAMWNR010000158.1 GCA_947175665.1 uncultured Porphyromonadaceae bacterium | reverse complement strand
TGTTGTATAAGAAATGTTTCTTACTTAATTGGTCTTTGTCAGCGCGTGCGCGAATTAGGTTGCAAAGGTACGTAAAAAATCCGAGATTTTGAACCCGGAGGCAAAATTAGTGTGTCTGAGTGCAATAATCTTGCATTGTAAGATTAAAATATATTAAATATTGATAAAAATATTTGTTAAAAGTCTTTGGGTTTAGTTGGTAAATGGTTACTTCTGAAGTACAGCCGGGTTATTTTATGCGTTTGAGGAGGTTGTAGGAGGTTAGGACGCCTGACTCACCGGCTTTGGAGAGGTCGGTGAAGGCTTTTTCGCGATTGCCTTGGTGTAGGAATGACAGGCCGCGGTTGAAGTAGGCTTCTCCAAATTCGGGATCTATATTTATCGCTTCGCTGAAACATTGTATTGCAGAGGTGTAATCTTGCAATTGATAATAGATTATACCTTTATTAAACCATGCGTATGGCATGTTGGGGGCAAGCGTTATTACTTTATCCAAGTCTGCAAGTGACATTCTGAAATCTATAGCCGAAGTCTCAGGCATCAACATCGAGACATCATTCGCTTTATCATCTTTGGGAAGTGATGTGTGGCCACTAATACCCTTGAGATAATACGCGTTGGCACGTGCAAAATATGCCGAGATAAAGTCGTCGGCACCTTCTATTGCTTTGGTAAGGTCAATAATGGCATCATCGTAATTTTTGAGCATAACCCTCGCTACCCCTCTGCCGAAATAATCGATCGGTCGCGGTGTCGCTGACCGGGATATTACGTTGTTAAACTCCTCTTCTATGCCAAATGAATTATTGATAGAGAGTTGGTCGGAAGGCATCGGAGAGTCGGAACGCAGGTAGAACTTACGGCCGATATATTGCCTGCGGTTAAGATTTTCAAGATCCCGGAAATAATTGGTTATATTACGTAGTGATTTTTCCGGCGGATTGAAAGATATGAAATATGGCTGTTGAGGAGCGATATTAAAGTTACGATCCTGCACTCTACCTTTTATACGGTCGTTAAATGCAAGTTGCTGCTCATCTACATTTGAGTTGGTTTGCAATTGATTGAAACGCACCATAAACTCCTCATCAGTTTCCGGGGTATCTCCGTTATGTCTTGTGCTGTTGCGTCCGGCGCTGATTACGGGACGATCCAGGGGGTTCTTGGTCGGGTTAGCCACATAATTGGTAACAAGCCGGTCGGCTGTTTTAATATTATCTGCCATCAGCCGGAGATTACCCATCTGGCGGTAGCACTCCGCCATTGCGTAATAAACTGGATGAAACTTCGGGTATTGCTGTGCAATTTTACGGAAATCAGCCAATGCGTCACGATATTTCTCCAGTTCGAGGCGTATAAGACCGCGGTTATATAGGGCATAAAAATTGGAAGGTTCGAGATCAAGAACCTTGCTGAAATCTTTTTCTGCATTAGACAACTCCTTAACCTGCGAACGCAGTAATGCACGGTTGAAGAGAGCCGCGGTATTATCCGGTTCCAGTTGCAGCGAATAATTATAATCGCTCATCGCTCCGAAAAAATCCTCATCGTTATATCTAAGATACGCACGATTGATGTAATAATCCGTTTCATCCGGTCGAAGTCGAATAGCCTCATCCATATTTGCGAGTGCCTCGGTCCAATCGGATTTGCGTGCTGCTATTTCTGCCTTAAGCAGATATGCATTAACGAGCGATTTAGAGAGGTGCAATGCCTTATCAATATTTTCCATAGCCCGGACGGTATCACCGCGCAGAAGTTCTTTTCTGCCATTGGCTAAATAGGCATCCTCAAAATTGGGGT
Source organism: uncultured Porphyromonadaceae bacterium (assembly GCA_947175665.1). GTDB lineage: Bacteria > Bacteroidota > Bacteroidia > Bacteroidales > Muribaculaceae > Lepagella. The sequence goes on along the minus strand of CAMWNR010000158.1, from coordinate 1,530 downwards.
AACGGCGTAGCAGGTATCCGAAGGTAGAGTCAGCACGCTCATAACGCTTAAGTTCGGTTTCAGCGATACCCTTGTAAAACAGAAAGTATCTGTCATCGGGATTATACTCCAGGCCATGCTTGAAGTCCTCGATAGCCAGGGAGTCACGTCCGGTATTCATGTATGCAAATCCCCTGACTTTATATGCCTCCGATTTATATTTATTACGTTCGAGAGCGAGATTGCAGTCGGCAATCGCACCCTCATAATCATCAAGACTCAATTTGGCAATGCCACGATAAAAGTAAGGGTCGGCAAGATAAGGTTTAGCCTTGATGGCAAGGTTAAAATATTGTATGGAAAGAAGATAATCCTCCATTGACAATACATTTTTACCGATAGTCAACACCTGCTCGGCATTAACCTGCGCCTGCATACCGGCCACACCTCCCAATGGAGCCGCAAGCAATAAAATATATTTAAATATGTAATCTTTGGGGAAATGCATATCGCAAAGTTAATATAAATAAGTTAAGTTTCGTAATTTCTACTTAAAGTTTATGAGTTTAAAAGTACGACTCATATTCATATATACACATAAACTTATTCGCACATAAATATAGATTCCCATTTATTTATTATCTTTGTATATTATGGAGAGTTTATCAAAATCGAGGCGTAGTGTGGTCGCATCTTTAGGAAAGAAGAAAATGCGACTTAAACACTCTCTATTTGCCATTGAGGGGGATAAGAGTGTAAGCGACATATTATTCGCCTATCCCAATAAATTTGAAGTAAATACGGTGATAGCATTAAGTGAGTGGATTGAAGCCAATTATAAAGAACTGATCAGTATAGGACTCGATCAGACTAAAATTGTGGAGGCGACTACTGAAGATCTGGTCAAGATGTCATCGTTATCTACTCCTCCGGAGGTTATAGCGGTGTGCCGCTTACCGGAGACGGAGAGTATCGCCGGTCGGGTGGCCCCGGATCTTTATCTGATGCTTGACGGTATTCAGGATCCTGGTAATATGGGTACGATAATCCGCACCGCGCATTGGTTTGGTATTAAGAAAATATTTGCCTCTCACACTACTGTGGATCTCTATAATCCCAAGTGTATTCAGGCATCAATGGGTTCGATGGCTGCGGTTAATGTGATTTACACAGACATTAAGGATGTCATACAGTCAAACCCTTCAATCCCGGCATTCGGGTTACTCCTTGAGGGGGAGAATATTTATAGCGCACCTCTCCCCTCCTCCGGATTTATAATAATGGGTAATGAAGGTTCGGGATTAAGACCTGAAATACGTCAACTCATCTCAAAACCGCTGACGATCCCTCCATACAATCCGTCGGAACATGCCGAATCGCTCAATGTAGCAATGGCCACCGGCATCACTTTGGCAATGTTTCGCAGACAACAATTAAAGTAAATTAAGTAAGTAATGAAAATTAAACGATATTATGAAAGAAAGTAGAAATAGAATATCTTGTGTAATAAAACTTAATCTTTTTGGCTAATTTCCAATTGTCAGTCAGTCA
>CAMWNR010000157.1 GCA_947175665.1 uncultured Porphyromonadaceae bacterium | reverse complement strand
ATCAGTTAGTGATATTGTTGATTATTAGTATCTTATAAAAATTTCTAAATATTTTTCTAATATTTTTTGCATAATCTATTTTATTTGCTTAATTTTGCCAATAGTGGAACCGGCTTGATAAATTACAGACTAAAAAATCAGACGTATCCACTTAATAATTAAATGAATATCTAACCTACTAATAACTTACAAGATAGCGTATTATGGAATTACCTTTCGCAGAATCATGGAAAATCAAGATGGTTGAACCCATCAGAAAAAGCACCCGCGAAGAGCGCGAACAGTGGCTTAAGGATGCAGACTACAATGTATTTGGTCTTCGCTCCGAACACGTTTACATCGATTGCCTCACAGACTCAGGCACAGGCGCAATGAGCGACCGCCAGTGGGCCGCTATGATGACCGGTGACGAATCTTACGCCGGTGCTCGTTCTTTCTACGAACTTAAAGACACTATCAAACGTATCACCGGTTTTGATTACGTGCTCCCCACCCACCAGGGTCGTGCTGCTGAGAACGTACTCTTCTCATTCCTCGTGAAAGAGGGGGATATCGTACCGGGCAACTCTCACTTCGATACTACTAAAGGTCACATCGAGAGCCGCAAGGCTTTTGCTATCGACTGCACTGTAGACGAGGCTAAAAATACACAACTCGAAGTACCCTTCAAAGGTAATGTTGACCTCAATAAACTTGAAGAAGTACTTAAGAAAGATGCTGATAAAGTACCCTTTATCATTGTCACTATCACAAACAATACTGCTGGTGGCCAGCCTGTAAGCATGGAAAATCTGCGCGGTGTACGTAAGATTGCCGATAAATATGGTAAACGCGTTATCTTCGACTCTGCCCGTTTTGCTGAAAACGCTTACTTCATCAAAATGCGCGAACCCGAATTTAAAGATAAAACCATCAAGGAAATCTGCCGCGAAATGTTTAGTTATGCCGATGGTATGACTATGTCTTCAAAGAAGGACGGCCTTGTGAATATGGGTGGCTTTATCGCAACTAAATGGGAAGACATTTATGAGGGTGCAAAACTCTTCCTTATCCCGTTTGAAGGCTTCCTCACTTACGGTGGTATGAACGGTCGCGATATGGCCGCACTCGCTGTAGGTCTTGATGAAAACACTGAGTTCGATATGCTTCAGACCCGTATCAAACAGGTTGAATATCTCGCTAAAAAACTTGATGAGTACGGTATACCCTATCAGCGTCCGGTCGGTGGCCACGCCCTCTTTATCGATGCAGATAAGGTGCTTGACCGTATTCCCAAAGAGGAGTTCCCCGCTCAGCGTCTTACTATCGAACTCTACCTTGAGGCAGGTGTACGCGGTTGCGAAATCGGCTACCTCCTCGCTGACCGTGATCCCGTGACTCGCGAAAACCGTTTCGGTGGCAACGACTTCCTGCGTCTTTGCATCTGCCGTCGTACATACACCGACAATCACATGGATGTTATCGCAGCGGCTCTCAAAAACGTTTATGATCGCCGTCACGAAATCACTCGCGGTGTTGAAATCGTTTGGGAAGCACCCCTGATGCGCCACTTTACTGTTAAACTCAAACCCCTCGGTTAATTTTAACTCAATATACCCAAAGGGTCGGATATGCATAATATCCGACCCTTTTTATTATTTGCACACACATCCAAGGCATGTGCAAGTTTTAAATTTATCCAATCATTAAATCTCAACCCACAACTTACTGTATAATTGAGAGTTAAAACAAGATATTTGATTTTTAAAATGTTTTAACATTTAATTTATTAGATAAATTAGGTTATATTACTGAAAATTAGTAATTTTAAGCGATAGACATAAATTTACACCAAGACCTTAAAATCAGATACAATATGGAGCAGACTCTGGTAATCCTTAAACCTTCGGCTGTAGAACGACGTTTAATTGGTAAAATTTTACAGCGCATCGAAGATAGAGGACTGATCATTTGCGGAATGAAAATGATGAAATTAGATGAGAAAATACTGCGCGAGCACTATGCTCATCTGGTTGACCGTCCTTTCTTCCCCTCTATACTTGAGTCTATGACAGCGTCACCCGTAATTGTAATCTGTCTTAAAGGTGTAGATGTAGTAAATGTATTCCGCACCATGACCGGTTCTACCAATGGCCGTAATGCCGCACCCGGTACTCTGCGCGGGGACTTCTGCATGAGCGGACAAGAAAATATAATTCACGCGTCTGATTCTGTAGAAAACGCAAATATTGAAATCAACAGATTCTTCAAACCTGAAGAGATTTTTGACTATACTCCGTCAAATTTAAGATTCTTCTATGGTGCTGATGAATTGAAATAATATACAGGTAAAAAATGAAGTTTATTAAAAATATTGGTCTTGTTTGTCTCACCATCGCTTTCGCAGCATGCCCCGTGATGGCTCAGACCAAGTCTCGTGCCCACTCTGACGCACACAAGCAACTGCTCGCTAAAAATGCAGGTGCTAAAGAGCAGATCCGTATAATTGATAATTCTGCTTTTATTGACCTCATCGATGAACCGGAGCCGGAAATAGACATCTATACCGAAGGTTGGAATTCCAAGAGTGTGAATCCTTTCCGCGAATCTGACGTACCAAATTCGGCTGTAATTGATGTCACTAATTTCTGCATACCTCACCTCGGTAAAATCACCTCCAAATATGGTTATCGCGCTCGCTTCGGCCGTATGCATAAGGGTGTCGATATAGGACTTAAGATGAACGATACCGTTCGCGCTGCATTTGACGGCAAGATAAGACTTACCAATTACGAGGGTAAGGGTTACGGAAATTACGTTATCATCCGCCATCCCAATGGACTCGAAACAGTTTATGGCCACCTCAATAAGCATCTCGTAAAACCGAATCAGGTTGTAAAAGCAGGTGACCCCATCGGATTGGGCGGTAATACAGGTCGAAGCACCGGTCCTCACCTCCATTTCGAAACACGCTACATGGGCTATGCTATCAATCCGGAAGCAATATTTGACTTTGCTAACAAGACTACACATACCGATACCTACACTTTCTCCAAGTCTACATATACTCAACCGCGTAACTACGCTCCCTCTCGCGAACTCGCCAAGAAAGAGAGCAATGGCGCAAACCCATACACCGCAGCGGCTTCTACCAAAACTTCATATACTGTGAAGAAAGGTGATACCCTCTCTAAAATCGCCAAAGCATACGGTATGTCGACTACAACGCTTCGCAAATTAAATAACCTCTCGGCCAATGATCCTATCAAGATCGGCCAAACGCTGAAATTAAAATAATATTGACGTCAGCAACTTTATTTATAGATTTATAAAAATCACATTTATAATCGTAATTAACTTAAAATAGCACTCTATATAGAGTGCTATTT
>CAMWNR010000156.1 GCA_947175665.1 uncultured Porphyromonadaceae bacterium | reverse complement strand
GATCTGGAGCAGTAGCTCAAGGATATAACCGCCCTCGACACGTACGCAGAGGTAGAGGAGTACTTTTATAATGACTGGGGATTTGACCCCGAAAGCAGCGTCACCGCCGACTTCCTCCTCATAATCTCCCGCTCATTTGATTAACCCATACAATACCTAAACCTTAATAACTACTCACTAAAACTTAACACTTAACACCTACCCCTTAATAACAATCACTAAAACTTAACACCTAAGACTCATGCTATACATAGTCCCCACCCCCGTCGGGAATCTCGATGATATGACCTTACGCGCGATCAAGGTGCTCAATGATGCCGACCGCATCCTGGCCGAAGATACGCGCACAAGCGGCGTACTGCTCAAACATTTTGACATCCACACCCCGATGATGAGCCACCACAAGTATAATGAGCATGAATCGCTCGAAAAAGTGATGGAGATGCTCGAAGGGGGTATGACCATCGCGCTCATCTCTGATGCGGGTACCCCGGGTATTTCTGACCCGGGCTTTCTGCTCGCTCGCGAATGCCGCAAGCGCGGTATCGAGGTGGTGTGCCTGCCGGGCGCTACCGCTTTTGTACCGGCGCTGGTCTGCAGCGGTATCAGTTGCGATAAATTTCACTTCGAGGGGTTCCTCCCACCCAAAAAAGGGAGACAGACACGACTCAATTTTCTTGCTACCCTCGAAGAGACCATCGTCATTTATGAGTCGCCCCATAAACTGCAGAAAACTCTCAGTCAGTTAGCCGAATATCTCGGCGAGGAGAGGGAGGCGGCTGTAGTGCGCGAAATATCCAAACTACACGAAACTTGCCATCGCGGCACACTAAAAGAACTCGCTGAGTATTTTTCAGCGAACCAACCGCGCGGTGAAATTGTTATCGTGATAGAAAAATAAAAAAAACATAATGGATATGAAAAAAAGTATTTTTATCGCAGCAGCGGCTGTAGCCGTGATGCTCGGTGCCTGCTCAGGCAATGAAAAGAAATCGGCTGATGACTCTGCGGCTCTCGCCGCCCTTAAGACTCAATATAATGAGGCCAACAGTTTTAATGATTCGCTCCTCCTGCTGATGGGTGACATCTATACCGGCCTTGACTCTATCAACGCTCAGGAGGGTCTGCTTTATAAGACAGGGGGCGGTGAAGGTGTAGACCGCCGCGAGGAAATCCGCCATAATCTGGCCGCTATCCGCGCTCGTCTGGCTGCCAATAAGCAACTCCTCGACGAACTGCAGGCTAAGGCAAATGCCTCAGGTCAGGCTAACAGTGTGCTTAACAAGACTATAGAGCAACTCAAAGTGCGCATCGAGCAGCAGGACGCAAAAATCACCGAACTCACACAGCAACTCGAAAGCGCGAAACAGGAAATCTCAGACCTAAATACTAAGGTAGAAGAGGGTGAAAAGAATCTCGCTGAGACTCAGGCCAACCTCGAAGAGCAGAAGGCTGAGACCGTGGCCGCCGAAAATCTCGCTAACAGAGTTTACTACGCAATCGGCACCAATAAGGAACTGAAACAGAACGGTCTGCTTGAAAAGAAATTCCTCGGCCGTACCAAGGTACTCGAAGGTGACTTCAACCACAACTACTTTACCGCTGCCGACAAGCGTACTCTCACCGTAGTACCCACAGGTAGCAAAAAGGCTGAAATCAAGACCAATATGCCTAAAGACTCTTACGAAATCGTAGGCGCGAAAGATCAGAACAAGTCGATCAAGATCCTCGACCCGACCAAGTTCTGGAGCCTCTCACCCTACCTCATTATAGAAGTAGACTAATCAGCCCAAATCAAGATTAATCAGCCTAAATCAAGATTAATCAGGTTTAATCAGTCCAAATCAAGATAAACACTGCGAGAAACTTCCCGCAGAGCGGGAATTCAGCATAGGCCCGTATCAAAATGAGCAACGCTCATTTTGGTGCGGGTATTACCGAAACTAAAATTTAATTTGTCACCCCGCCCGTATTCGCCCTTGGGGCGAATACGGGCGGGGTGACAAACCATATCAACATGAAAGTAAAATATATAATCTCCATCCTCCTCACCACCATTATCTTTGCCGGCTGTAAAACAACCGAAAAAAACTACCGCTCCGCCTACGATGTAGCCATTCAGAAAAAGGCGCGCGAAGACTCCCTGCTCGCTGACCGACGCGCCGAGATGGGCCTCGGCAACCTGATAGTGGAGGATGACCCCGACGGTGCAAAAATCACCCGAATAGCCGACCGAGATGTAAGAGCACTGCACATCAGCATCGCAAAAGCAGACTCGGTACACCGATACGCCCCCGCAGTAGCCGCCTTTAAGATGCCGGCCAACGCCGCCGCATACGCTACGGACCTTCGCAACGAAGGGTGGCATCAGGCCCGCACCGCAAAAAGCGCAGAGCGTTATTTCGTAATACTCGGAAGCACCGACAACGGCCCGGAAGCCCTGACTCTGCTCGACTCATTCGTAACCGCTAACCCTGACCGACCTTCGGTAGGCCTCTCATCTCCTCTGATCATCATCACCCCGACTTACCGGTGATAAGATTTCTATCACAGAACCCCAAGACCTCTCTGCTTAAAAAAAATCAAAAAAAATTGTAAGAATCTATTGCGATTTCTAAAATTATATTAAATTTGCATTGGGGAATACTCCCCAACTACCTTAAATCCATGAAACAGATAGCGATTAGACACAAATCGCCTGCCTACCGGAATATTTAACCACTTAACGTCTAACATTTTGATTGCGATTCTTACCCCTTTAACTTCTCATAAAGGTCTGAGACTACATCAAAATTCAAGACTTCGTAATGAATTAATTAAATTGTCATAAACAGATCAAGTATGAGAAAATTGTTTTTACTCATGATTAACGTGATCCTGTGTACGTTTGTGCTTAATGCCCAGACACACACTTTCACGGGCACTATCCTTGATGCAGCCAACAATGAGCCGCTCATCGGTGCTACAATCATGCCTATCGGCGGAGGCCAGGGTACTGCCGCCGATATCGACGGTAACTTCACTCTTACCGTCCCCGCGAGTGTAAAAAAGGCTACAGTATCTTATGTGGGTTATACCAATAAGACTGTGGATCTTAAAAACAACATGACTGTATATCTTGAATCATCATCTACCTCGCTCGATGACCTCGTAGTAGTCGCTTACGGTACTACTACCAAGGAGGGTCTTACCGGTTCGGTTGCGGTGATCGGCTCTAAAGATATCGAGGATCGCCCCGTAACCAGCGTGACTTCCGCTCTCGAAGGTAACGCTCCGGGTGTGCAGGTTAATAATACTGTCGGTTCGCCCGGCTCCACTCCTACTATCCGTATCCGCGGCTTTAACTCTATCAACGGTAACAATGACCCCCTATATGT
>CAMWNR010000155.1 GCA_947175665.1 uncultured Porphyromonadaceae bacterium | reverse complement strand
TTCCGTAATCACAAAGCCATTTCAAAAGCACTTGGATGCACGGTATATTTTGCCGATCCATACTGTTCCGGGCAAAAAGGAGCGGTTGAGAACGCCAACAAGATCCTCAGGGAATTCTTTCCAAAGGGAACTGATTTCAGGCAGGTTACGCAGGAGGAACTCAATAAAGTGCAATATCAAATCAACGATAGGCCGCGAAAAAAACTAAATTTTTCAACCCCAAAAATTGAGTTCTATCGAAGAATCAGTTAATTTTGCACTTGCCAGTTGACTCTACAGTTTCTATTTTTTATTTGTTTGGTCTAATCATTCAAAAAATATTGATTACTTTTGTAGTTAATATAGAACTTTACGTCATATTAAGATGAAAAAGAAGTATTCACCTCTCTTTATAGCCTTGTCTCTGCTGGGAGCAAGTATGGTTGCCGGTGGTTTTACTGTTGTCGCGGAGACTACTCCGGGGTTACCAATAGTGAAATTGCTCAACCGATCCTTTTATTATTATGAAGCCAAAAAGGGTGATTCTATGGCCGGGATATGCAAAACATACGGTTGGGATCTTCCGACTCTGGAGAAATTCAATAAGGATGTTCTGCTTCCGCTTGATAAGGGAACGATGTTGTTTTATCCTGTTGCTGATGATTTAACCACCCAAGGGGTTACTGTGGCAAATACATCTAACAATTCATCCAAGAGTGCTGATAAGAATAACGGGAAAAATCCCGCTACTTCTAATGCTTCCTCAGTTAAAGGTAATGGTGATGTATTGGATAATAAAGTGTCATCTTCCTCGACGCCCGTTGATACAGAAAACTTCAATAATACTGATGATACAAATGTATATTATGTAGTGAAGCATCAGGAGAGTATTTACGGTATTGCCCGCAAGAACGGTTTGACGATAGATGAGTTGATTGCTATGAATCCTTCATTGCAACTTTCGAGACCTGAGGAGGGTGACAAACTTGTAATTGGTAAGCGCGAGGGTGAGACTAATACTGCCGGTAATACCGATCTTGCCTACCGTGAAAATATGCAAAAAGGTTCCGAATCATCGTCTAATAGCATAAATAGCATAAAAGATAAGAACGTTGCAACAAAATTTGATGTGTCGGATACTCAGTCATATTCTGTAAGCGGATTATCTACTTATCAGGCTCTGAGAGGTGATGATTGGAGTAGCATTGCAGATCATTTCGGTCTTACCGAGGATATCTTAAAAAGCGCCAACCCGGAAATACACAAAGTAAGGAGAGGTGATCTGATTGTGATACCCCAAATACAGCCGGTTGCCGTAGAAGAACCACATGAAATACCTGTAGAGGAGATAGATGGACTCGAAGTAACACAAGAGGTTAGTATTGCCATTGTGCTTAGCGATACCGATTCAAATAAGGATCTTGAATTCTCGCGCGGTGCGCTCGTGGCAGTAGACCGCATGAAGAGGAGACCATTTCAGACGCGCCTTACAATCCTTGATGGCGAGATGAATGATATTGCTCTGACAGATAGTCTCGAATCGTTCGGACCGAGTTATGTGGTAACTACTACCAGCAAGAGTCTACCGACGGCATTGGTAGATTACTGTACCGTGTCAAAGGTGCCGTTGATCAATGCTTTTGATGTGAAAGATGAAAACTACCTTACATCGCCTTACATTGTTCAATTCCAAACTCCCACATCGACATTTAACGAGGTTGTTGCCGCTGACGTAAAGGAAAAATATGGCGACAGTCACCTAATCATAGCCGGAAGTATGGAAGCCGGTGATACTATGGGCGAGGGGATAGTGGCAGCATTGGCCTCAACTACCGGATTGACAGCGGAAGAAGTTGAAATTTCAGGTATTACAGAACTTGAATTAAATCCGGGTTATGATTATGTGATCTATGCCACACCGTCAAAGAAAGATGATGTAAAGTTACTTCTTGAGAAGATAAATGTATTACGGGATCGCAATCCTCTCTGTAATATAAAAGTAATAGGACGGCCGAGTTGGATTACCGCTGCTGATGCAAATAAGGAACTTTTTGCCATGAATTACGTGTATATGCCCACACGCTTCTATTTTGATGCAGAGCAATCCGATTCGCGGTCATTTATAGATGATTACAAATCAATTTTCGGTCATACACCACTAAAATCATATCCGGTATATTCGGCTACGGCTTACGACATCGTGAGCAGTGTGACACCGGCAATTAATGATGGTGGTTCGAATGCGATAGAGCAACCGGAATTAGGTGATACATTGCAATCATCGATCGATTTACGCAGAGTATCATCGCAAGGAGGGTTGATGAATACTGATGTATATGTGATAGAATATCAACCCTTCCTCCCGGCGAAGAAGAGATTACTATAGACCCTGAAAAAGAATGAGAAATTTTCATTTCAAAAAAATACTGGTTATAATAGCAGGGATATTAATCCTCTCCACAGAATCCAAGTGCTATTCTCAGACGCACTATGCTGCCAATATAGCGATAGGTGTAAAAGGGGGTGCTGATATGTCGAGGGTATTTTTCAACCCTTCGGTAGATCAGGTATTCAAGCCCGGGGCTATTGCGGGTGTTTCATTCCGATATATAGAGGAATCTCATTTCGGTATTATCGCGGAATTAAATTTTGTACAACGAGGATGGAAAGAGAGTTTTGAAGATACTCCATTCACTTATTCGCGTACGATGGATTACCTCCAACTCCCCATTCTGGCGCATATATATTTCGGACGCAGAGGGCGATTTTTCTTTAACCTCGGTCCGGAGTTTGGGGTAAGGTTATCTGATAAGGTCAAGAGTAATTTTGACTATACCAATACATCTACGATCGCTGATTTCCCCAAGTATCATACTACACAGCAGTATATAGAACCTGTAAAACAACGGGTAGATTATGGCATCACGGCCGGATTAGGGGGAGAGTTCAGTATAACCAGGCGACAGGCTATCAATCTGGAAGTGCGCTTTAATTATGCTTTGGGTAATATATTTGGGGCATCTAAAAAGGATTATTTCAATGCCTCTAATTCGATGTGCATGCAGTTTACTATGGGGTATCTGTTTCGCGTAAAATAATACCTTGGCTTGAGGATGAATGAGATGGGCTCGATGAATCTCGCCCCCTAAACAAAAATGGTAGCCGCTAAGCATAAGATGAAACAGTAATCGCGAAGTAGCAGATTACTCAAGATAAATCAGCCCAAATCAAGATTAATCACGTAAAATCAAGATAAATCAGGCCTATTCAGGTTTAATCAAGATATATCGGGGTAATTGATATCTTTTAATATAATATAGACGGCCGCAAATTTTGCGGCCGTCTATATTATAATAAAATTGGATTAGATTAATTATAATAAAATTGGATTAGATTAATTAT
>CAMWNR010000154.1 GCA_947175665.1 uncultured Porphyromonadaceae bacterium | reverse complement strand
TATTTACAAAGATAATAAATAAATTTAAATAGTTTCCAAACCTCAGAAATCAGAGCAACGGGCGTGGGGCGGTATCAGCGATTTGAAAGCCGAGTCGCTGCAGTTGTTCCCAATAACGCGGGAATGATTTCCCTACCACTTCCGGATGCTCTATTGCGAGATACGGCAGTTTTATAGCCGCCGGTGCAAAAGCCATAGCCATACGATGATCCGAATATGTGCAGATCGCTTCGTTGTCGCTGGCGGGGCATCGTCGGCCTCTCCAGGTAAGAGAGTCATCTCCTATTTCGAGCATATAGCCGATCTTCTCCATCTCGGCGGCAAGTGCGGTGAGTCGGTCGGTCTCCTTATGGCGAAGGTGTGATACGGAGTCAAACCGGAATTTTATCCCTGCCAGACAGAACCCTACCGTCATGGCCGGCACCAGATCGGGTGTATCGTTCATATCAAGTATCAGTGGCGTGTCGAGTTGGGTGAAGAGTTTCAGTTTCGCGGGATCGCAATACAGTGTGGTTTCTTTAGTGTCCGGGTCGGTGCGGGTCTCGACTCCGAGAAGTGCGAATATTTCGCTGCAACGGGCATCTCCTTGCAGAGAGTCGGTGGCGGGGGTGAGATTCGCTATAGGTATCTCCACTCCCGGAGATAACAGTGAGATCTCGTAGAAGTAAGAAGCGGCACTCCAATCTGATTCTATAGGGAATTCCCGGGGGGGCCGACACTCGGCACGCGGTACAATAATGCGGCGGTTGCCGGTGGCTTCCTCCGTCTCAAGTATTACCTTGAGGCCAAACCGATGCATTATTCCCGCTGTCATATCGATATAGGGGGTGGAGACCGGGTTGTGTCCGTCAAAAGTAAGATTCAGACCGGTTTTCCATAGAGGCGCAGCCATCATCAGGGCAGATACGAATTGAGATGATACTCCGGGATTCATCAGTAGATGGTTGCTGTTCAGTTGTTTGCCGATAATTTTGAGAGGTGGATACCCCGGTCTTAAAAGCGAATGTATATCGGCCCCTGATTCCTGCAATGCGCGAAGCAGTATTACGAGCGGTCGGCGCATAAGACCCGGTGAGGCCTGCAACCGCAGATCTACACCCGGAGTGGATGCCGCCAGAGCGGTAAAGAAGCGGAGCGGTGCACCACCCTCACCTATATAAACGGTGTGGTCTGATTTGGAGTCGACTTTTCCATCGGCATGATGATTTCCATCGGCATGATTATCTGATGCCGGGTCGGAATCTTGCTCTGAATTGTTGTCACAACCTTGTGATGAAGATTTGCCGGGAGGTGTTACAACTTTTTTGTAACAGGTCATGGCTCTTTCCATACCTTCTACATCTTCGGCATCGGGGAGGAGGGGGATATGAGCGGGTGTGACTCCTTGCGCGAGACAGACACCGTTGAGTGTCATCACGCGGAGGGCGATTGATTTGGAGAGGGGGAGAGTGACCGGTTCTCGGTGGGTTATCTCTTTGGGGCGGTATATTATCTGAAACATGGGGGGATTTTTTTTCAGGCCGCCGAGCGGCCTGCACGGGAGACAAACTTTCAGGCGCGGGCCCTTCGGCTTATGGTAAGCAAACTTTCGGGTGCTAAGCCAACTTTCAGGCGCGGGCCCTTCGGCTTTGGTGATTGGGGCTTCGGGTGATTAGCGGATGAAGCAGGCATCGCCGTAACTTAGGAAGCGGTAGCCGTTGGCGAGGGCTTCGTTGTATAGGCGGCGCCAGGCGGGGAGTTTGGGGTCATCAGGTGAGAGGGGGGTGGTTACGGTGGACTCTTCTCCTGTTGATTGGCGGTTGCGCTCCATGAAACTGCTTACGAGGAGTAGAAGAGTTGATTCCGGTTGATGGAAGTTAGTGACCATCCCGTCGATGATGCGCCAGCGGAAGCCGGGAGCGATCATTATAGCGGTAGATGCAGTGAGGGCGTCAAGACCGGCTTCTTTTAATTTATCGCGCAGCGTGCGCAGTAATGTGAGCGTATCTTCGCCTGCAAGCGTATCGCTGTATGCCAGCCATTGGGGCAGATGCATGGATGCGCTGTCTGCTACATCGGCCGTGCGCGCCAGGTATCCGAAGTAGGGGAGCGATTCGATGGTGCGTACCGATGTTGTGCCGACAGCCATCACGGGTCTCTTCTCTTCCAAAGCCTTTATAATGGACTCAATTACACCGAGATCTACGTGGATAGTCTCTGTGTGCATGGGGTGGTCGCCTATATGATCGCTCTTTACCGGTTGGAATGTACCGGCTCCTACATGGAGTGTTACTTTCTTGATTTCTACACCATTGGTAATCAGCGACTCGAATAGTTGAGGGGTGAAATGGAGACCTGCCGTAGGAGCGGCCACCGAGCCTTGCACGCGTGAGTATACCGTTTGGTAATCGTCAAGGTCAGACTTCTCCGAATCGCGTTTAAGATAAGGGGGTATAGGTATATTGCCTGCAGTCTCAACTATTGAGGCAAAATTAAGATTGGGTTCATCCCACTCAAATTTAACCCTGCGGGTAGCGGATGGTGTCTCACCCTCGGCAAGCGGAAGCAGAGAGGCTCTTAAAAGAACGGGAGTGTCGCTGCCCGGTAGGTATAATTCCTTGACGAGTGTATCTTCTTTCCACTTCTTCAGGTTGCCGATCATACAAGTCCAGATACAACTATTCTGAGCGGCAAAAGATAATACATAATCTGCAGGGCTATACGGTTCGAGTAAGAAGACTTCTATTCGTCCGCCGGTAGCACGAAAGAACTCCATACGCGCATTGATAACCTTGGTTTCATTGCAGATAAGGAGTGTAACGGCAGGTATAAAATCGGTAAGGTCAGAAAAACGACGGTGTAGTATTTCCTGCCCCGGTAGCGATACAATGAGTTTGCAGGCATCTCGCTGAGCAAGGGGGTGTAATGCTATCCTATCATCCGGAAGCGGATAATTAAAGTCTTCTATTTTTATCTCTTTTATCTTTGATATATCCATATTGTGGTTATAATCAGCAGTTTGGGTATGTGGAGAGGCGCGTATAAAAAGCCGGATACCCTAAAAAGTGAAAAATAATTGAAAAAATTTTTACAAAAATAGCAAAAAAAATTTGGAGAATAGAAAAAAAGAGATTAACTTTGCACTCGCAATCAGGAAAAATCTCAGACGCGAGACGATAGTGAGTTATCACTGATTGAAAAGTGGATGATAAGTGATAAAGCAGAGGCTTGAACTTATTAAGAATTGAGATAACTTGAGAGCATACATTGAGGGCGTTTAGCTCAGCTGGTTTAGAGCATCTGCCTTACAAGCAGAGGGTCGGCGGTTCGAATCCGTCAACGCCCACCGATTGAAATTCAATCATCAGTATTGCGTTTCATAATCACTATATATAGGAGAAGCCCTACGGGGTGTATCCACACGGGCGTTTAGCTCAGCTGGTTTAGAGCATCTGCCTTACAAGCAGAGGGTCGGCG
>CAMWNR010000153.1 GCA_947175665.1 uncultured Porphyromonadaceae bacterium | reverse complement strand
ATATTCTATTACTACTTAATTTCATAATATCGTTTAATTTTCATTACTTACTTATTCATAAAAAAGTAAACTTGCCTCCGAATCTTGTGGTCTAAAAGAGATTTGAAATGGTATTGTCAGCAGTAAGGATGCCTGATTCTGAAAGTTGTAATCTATTGTCGGTTAGAATTAACTTACCACCATCGAGATCTTTTTGAGCCGATTTCAATACGCGTTCTTTATTAAAAGCACCAAATCTTCTTTCAAAATTATCAAGGTCCAGGCCCTCTTTGGTGCGAAGTGAGAGCATTATCATTTCTTCCTGTAATTCAATATCGGTAAGGTATTCCTCTTCATAGAAAGATGCAGTAGAAAAATCATGTTTCAGGTAACCTTTAAGATTCCACGGGTTAGAGCGGCGGGTGCGTAATCCATCGTAAGAATGTGCCGCGGGTCCGATGCCCAGATATTGTCTGCCCTTCCAATAGCCCGTATTATGGCGTGATCGGAATCCCGGTCGGGCAAAATTGGAAATTTCGTAATGTTCAAATCCGGCCTTATGTAATCTCTCTATAAGATATTGATACATCTTCTCACTCAGACCCTCATCTACCGGAGCGATTTTACGCTGTCGTATAAGTTGGTGGAGAGCCGTACCCGGTTCAACCATCAGTGAATAACAGGAAATATGAGATACTCCTGACTTGATCAGCAACTCCACATCATCTTTAAATTGGGAAAAACTTTGATTAGGTAATCCGAATATAATATCACCCGAAACATTTTGGAACCTGCGAGAAATTGCATCTAACGCTTCGAGAGCGCGTTGTCCGGAGTGCTTGCGTCCTATCAAACTCAGCAGATTATCATCAAAAGACTGGATACCTACACTTACGCGATTCACTCCAATCTCACTCCAAACATCTATTAATCCCGTTATTACATCTTCAGGGTTAACCTCAATAGTAAATTCAGCATTATTTCGCAGTGCATCACCGAGAATACTGCGTAATCCGCTTATAAAGGTGTACAAAACGTCGGCCGGTATGAGAGAGGGCGTACCACCTCCGAGATAGATTGTGGAAATATCTGAACTCAATTCGTGATAACGAGCAGAGAGTTCTGAAAGCAATTGATTAGAGAGTAAACTCCAATCAGCATATTTGGCACCGCCCGAAAAAAAATCACAATAGATGCATTTACTTGCGCAGTAAGGTATGTGAATGTATAAAGAAGATTCCATCTCAAAATAAAATGCAAATCAGATTTTAGAGTGTGCTTGAAAATCAAATACACTATAACCTCTGCTCTTTGGATAAAACAATGAAAATATAATAATCCACCGCAAAATTAGTCAAATAGAGGTAATTTTTACATATAATTATTGAAGGAGTATAAAATATTTTTTTAATTTTGTAGAATCAGCCTCGTGGTAAAGGATAGTAAAATACTGAAAATACCGACATTGGGGCGAGAATATAGAAGAGAGGAAATCGAGCGTATGATGGAAAATTACGATAAGATAGTTGAGGAGCGAGCCCAGCACGTGTTTGACGTGATGGCCACTCGTGCAGATAAAGAAGATTTAGAGCGTCTTCGCAAGGCATTTGAATTTGCTAAGGATGCTCACAGTCATCAGAGACGTAAAAGTGGAGAACCCTACATACTTCACCCTATAGCGGTCGCCACCATTGCCGCCTCTGAACTAAATCTTGACGTCAACTCTGTTATTGCCGCTTTTCTTCATGATGTAGTCGAGGATACTCCACATACCCTTGAAGAGATAGAAGAAAAATTTGGTGAAGACGTAGCCTTTCTTGTAAAAGTAGTCACAAAGCAGAAGAAAGAGAAGTACGAGATGTCAAAACAACTTGACAACTTCAAGCAGATGCTCAATTCTGTGGAATACGATGTCAGAGCCTTATTGGTAAAATTATCCGACCGACTCCATAATATGCGTACCCTCTCATCAATGCGTACTGATAAGCAGATGAAGATAGCCGGAGAAACCGATTACTTCTATGCTCCACTCGCCACACGTCTCGGATTATATGATGTTAAGACAGAACTCGAAAATCTATCGCTAAAGTTCAGATGTCCGCAGGAATATGACCACATCGAAAAAAAGATTGCAGACGATGAGGCTTCGATGCGCACCAAATTGCAGACGTTTATAGATGAGATTTCCACTCTGCTGTCATCAAATGGTATTAAAGCACGAGTATTTTACGAATATCGTAAACCATACTCGCTATGGCGTAAAATGCACAAATATGGTGATGACTTCGAGCACCTGAAATACCGTCATTTTGTAGATATAGTATTTAAGGAAGAAGAAGGAGTTACCGAAAAGGCCACTACCCTGAAGATATATTCTCTACTTACCGACCGTTTTAAAGAAAAGCCCGGAGGTATCTCTAACTATATAGATTCACCCAAAGAAAACGGATACCAGAGTTTTCATCTGAAGTTGCTGGCTGATTACGGTCGCTGGGAAGAGGTACACATCAGTTCGGAGAGGATGGTAAGAAACTCGCGCTACGGTTGTCTGTCAGATCGCTCAGAGGGGAATATCCGCAGGTGGATCAACAAATTCCGAGGTGTATTAAAAGATATAGCGCAGCACGGTCAGGATGGTTCGAACTTCATAGAAAATGTAGTGGCATCCTTTTATAATGATGACATTATGACCTTCTCCCCGCAAGGAAAGCCCGTGATTCTGCCTCAGAAGGCCACACCTATAGATTTTGCATTTGACATTCACTCACAGTTGGGACTGCACGCCAAATATTGCCGTATCAATGGTCGTCTGGCATCGATAAAGCAACCTCTGCACCGAGGAGATATTGTAGAGATTTTTACCGATCCGGAGAGTCACCCGGAAGAAGACTGGTTAGATCACTGCGTGAGTTATAAAGCGCGTCGCGCCATAACTTCTTACCTATCCAAGCGTAAAAAACCGCAATATGAGCGATGCATGCATTGTCACCCTATCCCCGGAGAAGAGGTGATAGGATTCAAGCATCCATTTCGCAAAATCGAGGTGCATAAAAGAGATTGCAGTGTAGCCATAAAGATGGCCTCGCAGATGGGTGATAATATTGTCGCGGTAGACTGGCACCCTGATGAGCATATCTACCCCGTCGAACTCGTAATCACCTGTATCGATCGACCACACATGATAATTGACATCATGGATTGTATTTCAAACTCACTAAAACTCAGTGTTGCGAGTCTGAATACCTCAACTGTAGACAGTATCGTGACACTCACTCTACGCCTCGGGGTACATGATTATAAAGAACTTCAGACCATAATGCAGGCTATAAACTCCATACCCGATGTAGAAGAAGTAAAAGCCATCACATTGGGATAAAAACAATCAATGTTTTGCAGAACTGAAAAATATTACTAATTTTGTACAGTATTGCCGATGACATAAAGATTCAGAGGTAATAGAATTTTTTTGTTGTAAGAAGCGTTTCATGCTTTATCCTTTACTCTAAAATCGCCAAAT
>CAMWNR010000152.1 GCA_947175665.1 uncultured Porphyromonadaceae bacterium | reverse complement strand
CTTTCTCACCGGCGGGGGTGTGGAGAGTAAACGTCATCATCGGTGCCTGCTGAATAACATCAGGTTCACCTACGGGAGCATCGCTGCTGCAAGAAGCAAGTCCCAACACCGCAAAGCATGCGGGAATAAGGAAGTGATAGGTTCTCATCTTCTGAAGGTTAATAATTTGATTAAAAATTGATTATTATTGATTATTTTACGTAAAATGTCATTCTTATCCGAAACTCCCTCCATCTGTCCAGTCTTCGATGATACCGTCGATCGAGGGATATAGGTCGGCCGAGCCATCTGAGTTGAGACGCAGAAGGATAGAGTATTTCTGCACATGGGTAATATCCGGATTCCACCCCCAACTCCGGAATGCCTTTGCCAGATTTATATCTGGCGATACCTGATTCTCTCCGAAGAAGATCCTTAACGTCGGGAGTGACCCGTTTTTTAATCGTAGGGTCACGAACGCTCCGTTAAGTTCTTGCGACTTGAGGGGTACGCGGATCCGGTGTTTTCCCCGTCCCATCCCCTCCGGAACCATAAAGCCACCTCCGTCTGCCGCACGTTCGGGGTGCAGAGAGTATGAGGTAGATACACCGTCGAGTTCCATCTGATACTCTCCGATGGCAGGGGGCATATTAGCCCACTCCACACGTATTCGGAAGTGACAGTGTATATTATACATCTCCGTGATCATCGCTGTTTCGTATAGCGGATCATCAAGCCAACTCTGTCGCGTAAGGCGGCGTAGCATCTTTGCCGTACCATCCTCTGAAATCGCAAAGGAACTGATACCCCAGAAGAGTTCGTCGGTGTTTGAAAAGAACTCTTGCATCGGATCCTCAAGTCGTGCTATCGAAGTGAGGGTAAATGCAGAGATATGGTCCCTTTCCTGATGCCGTAAGTCGGTAACACCGAGTGATGGATTACCTACTGTTACCATCGTGTATTCCCCCGGTTCGAGGGTGAGTATCTGATACTGGGGATCTGAACCCGGCGGTACCATCCCGAGATAATTTCCACCATTGTCATATAGATAATGCGACAGGTTGAAGATATACGTCGGGAAGAGTTCGTAGCCGAAGGGGAGATATGTGTAGCGCATGGCCGCTTTGTCAGGACAGCACAGATCTCGAGCATCATCCAATTCACACGAGGCAAACAAGCCGGGGATGCACAGAAGCAAAGCAATCATTCTACAGAACCTTTTTAAGCGAGATAATATGTCGGTTGCTCTCTTCACTTTGGCTTAACTACTATTACTATCTCCGTGCGACGCAAGTCAGGATATATCTCTTTGGTTATTATCTTATAGTCGGCGGTGCTTGCCCTCTTCTTCAGGTTCATCTCCATTACGTCAGGATCTTCAGAGAGTCGCTGTAAGTTATCGTGGAGTTTGTCATGATAACACGAGAAATTATCGGGAGAAAGAATTTCAGCATAACCATCACCGAAGCGGGAATGCATCGATTTCTTGAAACTGCTGAGGTCCTCTCCCACGCCCACGCTTTCGATCGACACAGGGAGTGCATATCGTTGCTCCAACCAATCTTTTACGGCTGTAGCGCGATCTGCTGAAAGACGTTTGTTATGGTGAAAGTTATGTTCAGGTGATGCGTACCCTTCGACTTTTACAGATAGGATAGTCAAACTGTCTGAAGATGTTGAAGAGGAATTATTTTTACTATAGGAAGAGAGGAGTGAGTCGATGCGCGCAAACTCACGCCGGTTACCGGCAAGATCCGCGCGGATTTCGCTCCGGTCAACAGCATAATGTACTGTGAATCTTAATGTATCGGGCGCTACCTCAATTACTCTTACAGCATCCTCATAGTTTGGTGTTACGGAATCTCTGAGTGGTATCTCTGAGTGTATGGCACTATCTGAAACGACAAATTGGTCGGGTGGCAATACCGTATCCAGTTCTTTAACGGGGGTATGCGAATGGCCGGAAGGGAGAATATAATATACGCTAAGTGCAAGTTTGGTCGGTCCGACATAATTGCGCGACCGCGAACCCAATCTTTTGCCACAATTGCCACATTTATACTTGGAATAATTGAGATAGATATATCCGACACCGGCCGAGAACTCCATCTGCCAACGGCGTCCTAAATGCCACATATATCCGTAACTTACACCGGCACCGATACCCCACCCTTGATAACGGGTAGTTGATAAGACATGAGGGAATTTCAAACCGCCGACGTTATACTGACCACCGAGGATGTGAAAACCGAGGTAACTTTTATGAAATGTATCGCTAAACCAATACTTACCCTCCGGCATAAGAAGCCAATGGTGAAGTTTGGGATTAAGATTTGGGTTAGATTTAGAATTAGGGAAATTAAAGGCGTTGTAGCCGATAGCCACGCCCAAAGAGAAGTGGTCGGATAGACCTGCTTCTACACCGATATTGGGAGTTGTGGTTGCCCAGTAGAGAAGATTAGTATTTAGAGCCACATCATCAGCCATAGAGTGGCTGATGCACGTCATGGTAATAAGGGCAAAGAGTGTTATCCGCAAAGAAGTCTTCATCGGGTAATCGAATATATGCCGGATATCCGGTTCCCTAAGATCTCCTCAATTAGATGTAGATAAAAATATAGCGCAGGAACCTTGTCATTGCTCGTTCCGTTACTAAAGGCCTTCGCATTGCCCGACAAAATAGAACGAGCAATGTGCAGAGCCTACGCTATGATATATACAAAATCATGCAATGATATGTACACATTAAAGTGTACATACCAATTGACATGAGATATGAATAATCATACCCACAGACATCTACCATTGCTTCAATCTTGATTTTGTCTATAGAAGTTGCGAAGTTCTTAGTAACCAAGAATCAAGCGCTGATAAACGCTATCAACAAAAATGTCAACCCTCCGAAACCGAAAGGCTCTGCAAGGATTCTGATACAAAGATATAACAAAAAAAATAAAAACCAAAATAAAAAAAATATTTTGAACCAAATCCCAACAATAACATAATCGTCTCGTACCCGCAATAGATTCAGATATTAAGCCTGCAGAGCAGGTAGCAGGCATCATCGGGCGATAGCAAGCCTGCAGAGCAGGTGGCGAATATAATCGAGCGAAAGAAAGCATGTAGAGTAGCAGGGTGTATAATCAGCAGAAAGCCAGCCTGCAGAGCAGGCATTCAGCATAGGCACGTATCAGCAAAAATCTTTGATTTTTGCTGGTGCGTGTACCCCAATCCTATTCACAACAAAATGTGCCGCGTAGCGGTACTTCAGAAAACGGGATATATATCCTGTATCGCACTGAAGTACCGCTACGCGGCACAAGGGTTAGTGTGGGGACGTTCGGGTACACGCATCAGAGGAAAGGCCTTAGCCTTTCCTCTGATACGTGCCTATGCTGAAATCCCGCTACGCGGGATGTTGCAACACAATATATATCACCGGAGGCGTGATATCGTTTAACAATATCAGCCATAACTACTGGAGGGATAGGGTTTTAAACAAAAAAGCCTCAGCGTGTGGCTGAGGCTTTGTTAAGGGGGCGATTACCTACTCTCCCGCTTTCGCAGTACCATC
>CAMWNR010000151.1 GCA_947175665.1 uncultured Porphyromonadaceae bacterium | reverse complement strand
CCGCCTCCACAATATGCGCACACTACATGCTCTCAGACCCGAAAAGCAACTCAAGATTGCCGACGAGACTCTCTATGTTTACGCTCCTCTGGCTCACCGTCTCGGCCTCTTTAAGATCAAAACCGAACTCGAAGAGTTGGCTTTTAAATATCAGCATCCGCGGGAGTATCAAGACATACAGTCTAAAATTGAAGCATCCGAGGCCGAGCGCCAGCGTATCGTTGAAGATTTTGTAAACCCGGTGCGCATGAAACTCGATGCCGCCGGATATAAATATGAGATTAAGGCGCGCGTGAAATCTGCTTACAGCATCTACAATAAGATGCAGAAAAAGGGTGTGCCGTTTGAAGAAATCTTCGACATCTATGCGGTGCGCGTTATTTTTGAAAATGACGATGACGCTGTCGAGAAACTACGATGTTGGGAGATCTATACATTCTTTACCGAAGGCCACACCGTTCACCCCGACCGACTGCGCGACTGGACCACCACCCCTAAGGCCAACGGCTACCGAGCCTTGCATCTTACCGCTATGGGACCCGGGGGTAAATGGATCGAAGTGCAGATTCGCTCGCGCAAGATGGATGAGATAGCCGAACTCGGTTATGCCGCTCACTGGAAATATAAAACCGGTGAGAAAACCGACTCTTCCCGTACCGAACTCGACAACTGGATGAAT
Organism: uncultured Porphyromonadaceae bacterium; assembly: GCA_947175665.1. Taxonomy (GTDB): domain Bacteria; phylum Bacteroidota; class Bacteroidia; order Bacteroidales; family Muribaculaceae; genus Lepagella. The sequence continues at coordinate 2,966 of CAMWNR010000151.1, read as the reverse complement.
ACCGTTAAGGATATTCTCGCCCATCCCGAACCGAATGCCCTCGACTTTTTCGACACTATCAAACTCTCTCTCTACTCTCACGAGATATATGTATTTACTCCCAAGGGGGATCTGATAATACTCCCGTCGGGCGCTACTGTACTTGATATGGCGTTTGCCATACATTCCCAATTAGGGTATCAATGTGTGGCCGGCCAGATAAGCCGCCGACTGGTGCCACTGAGTCATGTACTCGAATCGGGCGACCAGGTGGAGATCATCACCTCGACCAAGCAGCGGCCATCACATGAATGGCTTAATTACTGCCACACGGCAAAAGCGCATAACCGGTTGCGCACCTTCTTGCGGCGCGACTCTGAGCCTGCCACCGATTCCACCGAAGCAGGTTCAGAAGTAGAGATACCGGTACGCCCCGCGCCTTTTGACGCCGGTATCCATATAGAGGGTAAAGACCGTCAGGGTATGCTCGAAGACCTTGTGCATCAGGCGTGCCGACAAAAAAGAATATCTATCAAAGGTCTGAATATCGAGACCCACAACGATATATTTAATTGCAGGATATCGCTACAAACTGCCTCCTCTCACTCTCTGAGACGCTTGTGTCAGAATCTGCGTAAGGTAGCCGATGTGACCAAAGTAACCAGAATATTATGAACATAAAGACGTTTTTCTCTAAAATAAATCTGATCCGTATCGGACTTATGATTGCGGCTACCGCCATCATATTATTGGTAGTACCCAGAGCAGACCGCCAGTCGTATTCTTACGAACTCAATCAGCCCTGGAAGTATCCGTTGCTGACAGCCGATTTCGACACCCCCATATTACGCGATTCCGCTTCGATACATCGCCTTCAGGATAGTATCGAGGCTGACTTCATACCGTTTGCCATACGCAACGCGGCTACCGGTCAGGAAAATATAGCGCGTTTCCGTAATGCCGTCCATACCGACCTCTCCCCGGCAGAGATCAACCTCCTCTCCTCTCTGCTCACTCAGGTTTATCAGAAAGGGATAGTATCACCTGACCTGTATGATAAGATACATAACGGCAACAACACCAAAATCCGCGCACTCTCAAGAGATCAGTCTGACGCTAATTCGCAAGGTGTCATAAAGGTTTACGAGGGTAAGAACCTCCTTACCCGCAAGCAGGCTTTTGACTTTATTGATTCCGCTTATACAGCAGCGACCGGAGGGGGGAATACCGGTCAACTCAAAGCATCGGTAGCGCGCGGTCTTAACTCTGTTATTACTCCCGACATAGTACTCGATACAGTAGTTGATACCAAATATCGTAATCAGGAACTCCTGAGCGTCAACGGTGCGTTAGGTGTAATAAAAAAGGGGCAGAGGATCGTAGACCGCGGTGAGATTATCTCGCAGCAGATTTACACTAATCTCAATACTTATCAGGAACTCCTGCTGTCATCGCAAAATGACTCTACCACTCACTACTATTTCTATATCGGTCAGACTCTATATATCCTGATATGCTGGCTGATACTATATATATTTCTGGCGTTATACAGGCGGGATTTCTACAATAATATCCGCAGTATGACTTTCCTGATGACGTTTATCACCCTCTTTATCGTCGTCTCCACACTGGTACTGGAGTGGAATCCCACCGCCTTGTATCTGATGCCTTTTGCGGCTATTCCGGTCATAGTGATGGTATTTTTCGATTCCCGTACAGCCCTCTTCTCCCTGCTGGTGACTGTCCTGACTATGGCGCTTATCGCTACTTACCAGTTTCAGTTTATCTTTCTGGAATTGGCAGCGGGACTCGCGGCTACATTCTCTATAAATCACCTCTCTAAACGAAGTCAGTTGCTACGCACGGCCGTAATTACCCTGCTCGTTTACTGCCTCTCTTATACCGCTCTCTGCCTGGCTACTGACGGTAATCTCGACAACTTCACTCCGCGGATGATGCTGATGTTTGTATTTAATTCGCTCATTCTCTCTTTCGCTTACGTATTGGTGCTTGTGATTGAGAAACTTTTCGGATTTACATCTATAGTTACTCTCGTGGAGTTGTCAGATATCAACCATCCGCTGCTGCGTCGTCTGGCTGAGGAGGCACCCGGTACTTTCCAGCACGCCATGCAGGTTTCCACCCTCGCCGCCGAAGCAGCCAGAGCCATAGGAGCCAATACTCAGTTGGTGCGCACCGGCGCACTCTATCATGATATAGGTAAACTTGAGAGCCCAATCTTCTTTACCGAAAATCAACATGGCATCAATCCTCATGCAGGACTTAACCCGGAGACCTCGGCTCATAAGATTATCTCTCACGTCACAGCCGGACTGGCTTTGGCTTCTAAAGCAAAATTACCCCAGGTAATCAAAAACTTTATCGCCGAGCATCATGGGCGCGGTATGGCTAAATACTTCTATAATACCGCTGTAAATAATGCAGCCGAGGGTGAAACAGTCGACCCGGAAAACTTCCGCTATCCCGGACCCAATCCTCAATCTAAGGAGACTGCCATAATGATGATGGCCGACTGCGTGGAGGCCGCTTCCCGCTCGCTCAAGGATTATAGTCGCGAAAGTATTGATAATCTGGTAGATAAAATTATCGACGGTCAGATTGCCGACGGATTATTCCGCGAATCACCCATCTCGTTTAGAGATATCGAGATAGCACGCAATACGTTTAAAAAACGTCTGGCCACCATATATCACTCCCGCGTGGCATATCCCGAACTTAAGACCGCATCTGCCAAGAAAGAGTAAAAGTAATAAATAAGCGTGCCGATAAATAAATTTCCTATTTCGGACGTTATAATTACATATATGGTTTGAAACTGCTAAGTTTCTTTCACTCGGTGACATCATCGGTATAAACGCACCTCGGGTAGCAGGCAACTTAGTGACTCACAATATATATGATATTAAAATTCAATAAGTAAGTAATGAAAATTAATGTGCAAATAAAACTTAAAGATTTTTGAGATA
>CAMWNR010000150.1 GCA_947175665.1 uncultured Porphyromonadaceae bacterium | reverse complement strand
GTCATAGATCTCTCGGCTATCGAATCATCTCCGGCACCAACACTTATTATATGTCAGGCAAGGAGTACATCGCAAGTATCTGCAATAGCCGACAACATCCGTGAGGAGGTAAACTCAAAATTGCATATAAAGCCGTACGCAATAGATGGTTACAGAAACTCTCAATGGATTATAATAGATTATGGCAGTGTAATGGCCCATATCTTCCTGCCTGAACCTCGAGAGTTTTATGCACTTGAGGAATTATGGAGCGATGGTGAAATAACCGTAATACCAAATATAGACTAAATTATATCTCAAATCCACTTAATAAAGAAGAAGATGAATCTGATACCCAAAAAGCCGGGCAACAATATGATGAACAGGAAGCCCCTGTTTAATATGTATTGGATGTACGCGTTAATCATATTGTGTCTTGTAGGGCTATACTACTTTCAGGATAACAATCAGGTAGAAAATGTAAACTGGACACGGTTTGAAGAAGCCGCCGCCGACGGTCAGTTAGATAAGATTACCGTAATGTCTGAATCCGGTGTTGCTATAGGCCATCTTACCAAAGAGGGTGCTAAAAAGCAAAAGATCAGCGGAGATATAATAGCACGTTCCGAAGTATCGATAAGAGCCACCATTCCCTCGGCCGATAAAATATCTGATAAGATAGATCAATGGAATGCAGTGCTTGCCAAAGAGGGTAAGCCTGAAATAGCGGTTACATACGAGAAAGATTCCGATCTGATGAAAGTACTGTGGTACTTCGGTCCGATCGCACTATTTATTGTAGTGATGCTCTTTATGTCAAAGCGCATAGGGGGAGGAGCCGGAGGCCCCGGAGGAATCTTCAATGTCGGTAAGTCTAAAGCCAAAATCTTTGATAAGTCAGACGGTATGCACGTGACTTTTAAGGATGTGGCAGGACTTGCAGAGGCAAAAGTGGAGATTGAAGAGATTGTAGAGTTTCTCAAGAACCCGCAGCGATACACCGACCTCGGTGCCAAGATTCCTAAGGGTGCATTGCTGGTAGGCCCTCCCGGAACAGGTAAAACCCTTCTTGCCAAAGCAGTGGCAGGAGAGGCAAATGTACCGTTTCTCTCAATGTCAGGTTCAGACTTTGTAGAGATGTTTGTAGGTGTAGGTGCCGCCCGTGTGCGCGACCTCTTCAAGCAGGCCAAGGAGAAAGCACCGTGTATAGTATTTATAGATGAGATCGATGCTGTAGGTAGAGCGCGCGGTAAGAATCCTAATATGGGTTCAAACGATGAGCGCGAAAATACCCTAAACCAGATGTTGACTGAAATGGATGGCTTCGGCAGTAATAATGGAGTAATCATCCTTGCTGCCACCAACCGTGCGGATATGCTTGATAAAGCGCTGCTCAGACCGGGTCGATTTGACCGTCAGATCTATGTGGATCTCCCCGAACTTACCGACCGAATGGAGATTTTTAATGTTCATCTCAGAAATCTAAAGGTCAACAGCAAACTCGATGTGGAGCAATTGGCCCGTCAGACTCAGGGATTTTCAGGTGCTGACATAGCCAATGTATGTAATGAAGCTGCGCTTATAGCAGCGCGAAATAACAAAGAGGCAGTAGATTACAGTGACTTTATGGCTGCGATCGACAGGATAGTCGGAGGTCTCGAGAAGCGTTCACGTATCATTACAAACGATGAAAAGCGTGCTATTGCCACTCACGAGGCAGGTCACGCCACAATTAGTTGGCTTACCAAGTATGGAAACCCGCTTGTAAAGGTTACTATTGTACCGCGAGGTCGAGCGTTAGGAGCCGCATGGTATGCACCCGAGGCACGTCAGATTATTCCCACTCAGGCACTTCTGGACACGATGTGTGGTATGCTTGGAGGTCGTGCGGCTGAAGAAGTATTTCTCGGAGAGGTCGGCACCGGAGCAAGTGATGATCTCGAAAAGTGCACTAAAATAGCCCGGTCCATGATCATGATGTATGGTATGAGTGATAAACTCCCGAATATCAACTATAATGATTCTACAGGTCAGGATTACGGTTTCCAGAAACCATACTCCGAAGAGACTGCAAGAGTTATAGATGAAGAGGTAAAGCGCATCATTGCAGAGCAGTATGAGCGTGCCAAAGATATACTGCGTAAGTATGCAAAAGAGCACAATGCAATCCGTTACCTTCTTATAGAGAGAGAAGTGATTTATCATGATGATGTAGAAGAGATACTCGGCAAGAGAAAGTGGAAATCACGCACTGACGAGATAATGGAACTCAATGCCGAAGATGAGAAAAAGCGTCTTGAAGCAAAGGGTAGCGAGACTGAACAGAATACCTCATCAAATGCAGACGGGGCCAATAAAACCGGTAAGAAAATGAGTAATTCCGAACTTATCGAGGATATATTGTCAGATTTGCCTGTTACAGGAAATCAGAAATCGACTGATGCTGAAGATGCAGGAACTCCTCCGGAATTTAATCATCCCGAATAATCTCTAATAGTTAAAAGAAAATTAGGATGTGTCGCAATGGCACATCCTAATTTTTTTATTGTATACTGACTGAACTATTTTTTTCTGCTTGCTCAATCATGATTAATCAAGTCTAATCCGGCTGATATAGCAAGACAAAATCAATCAGAATATTTATAATGTTACGGAATAATCAGCAGTCATTAGAATTCGAAGCGTTCTAGATACATCTCGGAGTTCTCTTTCATTATCGCTACTTCCTTAACGAAGACTTCTGAATTGGAATGAGCGTCAAGTGCTTTATCATCTGCCCATGTTTCGCATATCATCATTACATCGGGACGGGTAGCACTTTCAAATATGTCGTAGCCCTTGCATCCTTCTTGTAAAACTGATGCTTCAGTGAGTCGCTTTGCGGCCTCAAGAACTATGCCTTTCTTATCGGCAGTTACTTTTATGAAACAATTAAGTCTAATCATATCAAAATTTTAAGTATTATAATTTTATTAGTAATTAATGGGTACAGGTCAGAACGGGTAGCGTGATTCGATTACGCTCCAGTCTACGATATCCCATAACTTATTCAGGTAATCTGCTCTACGATTCTGATAATCGAGGTAATAAGCGTGTTCCCAAACGTCAAATACGAGGATAGGATTTAAATTCTGAGTAAGTGGATTCTCGGCGTTAGATGCCTTAATGATTTGCAAATTGCCCTCAGCATCATTAGCCAGCCATACCCAGCCGCTGCCAAATACTGAAGCACCTGCTTCTGTAAACTTCTTTTGGAACTCTTCGAAACTGCCGAAATCCTTCTCTATCTGATCCATTAATTTACCTCCGGGTACTTTAAGACCTTTGGGTGAGAACTGAAAGAAGTAGAAGATATGATTCCATGCCTGCGAAGCATTGTTAAACAAAGCACCGTCACTCTCTACGATTATTCTTTCGAGCGGCATATCTTCATATTTGGTACCTTCGATAAGTCGATTAAGATTATCGATGTATGCACGTTCGTGTTTGCCATAGTGAAAATCTATAGTCACAGGTGAAATTGCCGGTGCCAAAGCATCGGGTGCATAGGGGAGACTCGGTTGTGTGAATTTCATAATTAATTTATGTTTTAATGTTAAAAAAAGCAAATTATACAGTAATGCTCAGTTAAAAAAATTGAGAATTACTGTATAATTGCAACATAAATTATTATATGTAAGTTTTGCAAA
>CAMWNR010000149.1 GCA_947175665.1 uncultured Porphyromonadaceae bacterium | reverse complement strand
GTAATCTCCACCCTCTGACAGATACTTGCTGTTGAGATTGATGTCAAGTACCTGCCACTCGCATTCCAGCGGATCGGAAGTAGTATTCAATCTCTTTTTGATTTCTGATAGTGGCAGCGTACTGTAATTATCAGAGGGGGCAGGATTCTTGTGTACGGTATAGTCCCTAATTTGAAACGAACCCCCGGGATAGATGCCAAGATAGACCTGTAGCGGAGAGTCTGATGGAGTCAGCGTGTTATTTGTGAGGATCTGTTGCAATTTACGGTTGCCTGCGTAGAATGATATGGCATCGGTGTCGTTTATAAGGCGGAAGTGATTCCAGTTATTGCCAAAATCAAGACCTTTGGTAATAAGCACCGAGGAGGGTTGAGAGGCTCCGTTTAAACTATAAACCCCTGCTGCATAAAGTGAAAACTCTGCGGCCGGGGCTGAATCTATTGCTGATGAGGAATGCTCTATAATACGATGGGTGAGGGTTAAAGTATCATTGTCACCGATAAATATTAGAGACCAGGGAGGAAGGGTTGAGACGTAACTCTTCCCGTCAGGACCGTGATACCTGTATTCCCTTTGAGATAAAGATGAGCGATTGGCCATCTTGAAATCCAGAGTGCCTCTACCCTCATGTAAAGGTACCAACATGATCGTATCAGAATTATTGGTAAGCAGATGTAGGGATTCTGAGTCGGTAGCCGAGGGTTTTATAAAGGCCGCCTTGGCTTCGGGAGATATCAATCCCATGATGCTTGATACGATACCTACAAAGGCAAATCCTAAAATTACGATGCCGATGGAGATATTCATAATCTTCATTGCCTTGAGATTAAACTTCTTACGCACCTTATTGATAACGTATGTTATGCCATACCACCACAGCAAAGCACCGGCCGCTATAAATACATATCCTATGGCGTAATAATACCCTTTGATTTCCGGTATCAAGAAATTAAATCTTGCAAATAAGCCGATTATCAGGAATATAATCAGCGGGTTGGAGAATGTGAAGAGGAAGCCGCCGAGTATGTTCTTTTTGGCCGATACGTTCTGGGGTAATGGCCGTCGCATACCTGAAGATGGGTTCTTGCGAAACAGGTAGATGGAAAATGCTATAAGTACGATACTCCCCACCAGTTGGATGACATTCTGATTATCATTTATAAAATCTTCGATAAATGACAGTCCGAATCCTGTAAGCAGACAATAAAATATATCTGAAATAGCCGCACCTATACCTGTGTAGAAGCCGGCTTTCTTACCCTTGTCAAGAGTACGCTGTATGCAGAGTATCCCTACCGGACCCATCGGTGCCGATATTAAAACTCCTATGGCTATACCGCGCCATATCATATAAATGATAGATTCGATCGGGCTCATTGGGTATCAGTGATTATATAGCCGCCTAAGACGGTATGGTGCGAGTAGTATCGGCGCAATCCATATTTATATTTGCCTGTCAGAGCCGGGCCTGCTGTAGGTGCTCCGGCACCGGTAGTGACATTATAATGAGAATCGCATACGGGGCAAACGGCTTCAAATGTAGAGGGATCGATCGCTACCCGGATATTCTGGGAGCGCTCTACCGGACAACTCAGGTCGTAGGCTAATGGAGTGCCGGTCTCCTGACTGAAAGGATCCATCCCCTCGATGAGTAAAACGCCTCCGAAGCCGGTGGCTGAACGAGCGGTATAAGGGAAGCCGGCCGGCTCAAACGGACTTCCGGATTGAAATACGAAGTAGTCGAAATCTCCAAACCCGTTTACACCGTATGCACTCCACAGTCCCATATTTGACAAGTCTATATATACCGGCAGAGCCGGTATGCGGGAATCGTCTACAGTGTGACATCCCGTTGCTATCAGGGATAGCAACGAGAGGAGCAACGAGTAAATATGTGAGGAATTAAGATGCTTCAAATCACCGGCTTGTTTCGGGTTGTTGGATTGATGATCAGTTGTATTTCAGTGACCCTATCACTTGCGCGAACTGGTCGGCCATCTTCTGAAGAGTACCGCCGATCATGGGTTTGAGCATAGCGGGGATCGCTATGTCTATGACTACCTGTGCTTCGCAGGTGTCAGATGAGATCAGAGCGATACGCAGGGCCAGAGACATCGCTACCGGAGTATTGATGCCTTCAAGTTTCACCAGAGTAGGAGATACCTTTTCGGTAACCTGCAAAGTGACTTCTCCTACCGGACCGGCCGGGAAGGATATGGTATCATCAGTAATGCGGATACCATCGAGAGCCTCTTTTTTATCTTCAGGGATTGCTGAGGCAGGAAGATTGGATATAAGGGTCTTAAGACCGTTAAGATCGGAGAGTTTATTGAATACAACCTCAGCAGGGGCATTTACACCTACGGGTGTGGATTTGAATTCAGCCATTTTTATACGATTACTTGCTTATATACGATTAATAATTATCAGGAGTCCACGAAGAGGGATCTTGACGCCACTGCTGGAGTGCGTCAAGTTCGGCCGGACTGATGTAATTCATATCAGATGCGACATCAAGCATCTCATTATAAGTGAGGAGTGATTCGAGCGAGAGGTTGGCATCCGAAACACGCTTTACCGCCTCCGGGAACTCGAAGTTGAAGATACTTACCATACCGACCACCTCGCAACCGGCCATCACAATGGCATCAACGGCATTGAGCGAAGAAGTTGCGGTAGATACAAGATCCTCGATAACCACGACCTTTGAACCGGGGCGCAAATTACCCTCGATCATATTTTCCAGGCCATGATCTTTAGGTGTATTACGAACATAAACGTAAGGGAGCGACAAGGCATCTGCCACAATAGCCCCTATGGCTATAGCGCCTGTGGCTACCCCGGCGAGAGAATCCGCCTCGGGAAATTTCTCAAGGATGAGGCGAGCCAGTTCAATCTTGATATAATTTCTCACATCAGGATGAGAAAGCGCCATTCTGTTATCGGTATAGATAGGTGAGTTCCAGCCGGATGCCCATACAAAAGGCGACTCCGGTTGTAGTTTTATTGCGCTGATCTGCAGAAGTTTTTCTGCTAATAGTTTGTGCGGTTTTTTCATAATTGTAATGTTTGAGAGAAAGGATTTAAAATATTTGAGAGAAAGGATCAATGCTCCATATCGCATCCAAGCGGATAATGCCGGCGGATACCCACTTATCCTACCTGCGCGGATGCTTCGTGCGGATACCCACTTGTCGTATCTGCGCGGATTGCCACTTTCGGATACCCACTTGTATGCTGCCTGTGCGGATTGCCACGTGCGGATCGGGGAGAGTTTTTGAGAGAGTATTTCTACAAGGTTAAGGGCATTAGGACTCCGAATTACTACAAAGCCTATTTCCTATAGTGCAAATTTACTCTTTTCATGTCAACTGTGCAAATATTCTCCCGATTAATCTTAATTCCCCCTGATTAACTCTGATTAGCATAATTTTTCTTGATTAATCCTGAATTAACCTGTTTTAGCCTGATTAATCAGGTTAAATCAAGGGTTACGAGCAGTTTGGGTGCCGTCGGTGCGTCAGGTGGCTGCCGATAGGGTTGCTATCGATATTATGGCTCCGGGGGCATCGCGTAGTATTGCTTGTGCGGCGGCTGTGCTCGTGGTGCCTGTCGTGCAGACATCGTCGATACTCAGCAGGTGCTTACCGTGGTATAGGCCGGGGTTTCGGAGCGTGAATATATTGT
>CAMWNR010000148.1 GCA_947175665.1 uncultured Porphyromonadaceae bacterium | reverse complement strand
GCGGTATGCTGATAATAAGTTTCGCTAAATCTGACGGCTACCCGATTGTACCCGTCTCAACCCCTCTTACCCTCTCATGGCTGGTAATCTCGCTGATTGTAATGCTGATTATAATATTGCAGAATCCGGCTATACGCCAGCAGAGCCGTGGTGTGGGCTACATGACCCTCGGCGCGCTCGCCGGTATGGCTGTAGGCCTGCTCGGCTTCTCTCTATCGACCTCTCTTCAGTTGCTTTATGCGCTGATGATTATCGGTACGGCTGCCGGGATATTTCTCGGCATGCTGATTTTCTCCAACACTCCCGATGGTAGTGCCGTTCAGCCCTCCTCGGGGAGATTCTTCCGCTACCTTCTCGCCAAGGGATTTCCGGTTCTGATTACGGTTGCCCAGATCGGTATTGTAGCGGTAATACTTATCGCAGGCCATTTGCAATAATGTGACCTCACTCTCCTCTATCTCTCTGTTTGCGCCCTAGTTGTCGACCTCATCTGCGTCTGATGATTCCGGCAACTATCTTAACACAGGCACTATATTACATAATCCCGACTCTCTTAAAATGAAAAATAAGATAACCCATATTCTCACTCTCCTTTTTGCAGTTTTGCTGGCTATACCTGTCTCAGCTGCACCTGCTCAGAATGCTGTAAAAAAGAGTAACTCACGCAAAATCACTGTTGAGAAACCTGATTTCGATAAAATTTCCCGCGTCACCCGCGACCCTAAAAGTGAGTTTTATTTCCCGACCTTGATGAAGGTATATAACCGTAATGATACCTCTATGTCTAAGGAGCAGTACCGCAATCTCTATCTCGGTTATCTTTTTCAGGAGGATTATGACCCTTATCGCACTTCACCTTACAATGCTCAGAGTGATTCGCTCGTAGATATAGTCACTGCCACCAAGGCTCGCCTTACCGCTACTACCGATTCTCTCAATAAACTTATAAAAGAGAATAAAATCTCGGGCCATGAGGCTGAGAAGAAGAAGGAGCGTCTCAACAACGCCTACAAGCGGCAGTTGCGCGAGTTGTCGACAGTCACCGAGTTGTCGCTTAAGGATAATCCGTTTGACTTACGCCAGATGTCGATACTCGTACACGCCTCTAAGGAGATGGGTAATATGATGAAAGCGAAGATATGGGAGTATCGCCTGGAAAATATTTTAGGCGCTATAAAATCTACCGGCTCGGGCGAGGATGCTGATAACGCTTTTTATGTCATATATCCGATGCATGAATACAATATGATTCAACTCCTCGGATACACCCCTACAGCGGTCGATTTCCCGGCCGAGGGTATCGACTATATATCAGTGGTTCCTGATGATAATTCGGGTCGCAAAATACGTAAACCGGTTGACGGTATCTATTTTAATGTGGGTCCGCTGACAGAACAGTATGAACTCAAGCACCCCGAAGCCGCCGAAGATAATACCGATGCCTCACCCGCTATCGCCGCGCCCGATTACACCGAAGCGCAGGAAGCCGATGATACACGGCCGGATTAATATTGTTATAATGGAGTCTAAAATTCTCACGACTCTAAATTCTGAACTCTCGACTCTCGACTCTAAACTCTAAAAAATATTAATCACCAAAATACAAACACACACTATGGAAAATGAAAATAAAGTAGGTCCCGGTAAATACGTGAAATATGCCTACAAACTTTATAATGAGCCGGATGGCGAACTCCTGTTTGAAGCAAAATCAGATGCACCTGATGAGATGGTCTACGGTGTAAGTCAGGAGGTTGTACCCGGTCTTATCGCTGCGATGAAGGATCTCGCGGCCGGAGATAAATTTGAAGTTGTTCTCCCCCCCGCTGCCGCTTTTGGTGAGCGCTACGATGATAATGTGGTAACTCTCGAAAAAGAAATCTTCGAACGCGATGGCAAACTCGCCGAAGAGGTTAAAGTCGGTGCCGAACTCCCTATGATGACTGCAGAAGGATTCCGTATCCTCGGTAAAGTTATGGATATTACCGACAAGGAGGTTAAGATGGACTTCAACCATCCGTTTGCCGGCAAAACGGTGAAATATGTAGGCGAAGTGGTAGAAGTACGCGATGCCACCCCCGAAGAACTGCACCCCGCAGCCGGTGGATGCGGAGGCGGATGCTGCTGCGGCTCCGAGGGTTCCTGCTCAGGCGGCTCCTGCGAAGACGGCTGCGGCTCCGAAGGCTCCTGCGGCTGCCACTAATCCCCAAATCAACCTCACTCTCCTAAAAAATGAGGTAGAAGGGGCGACAACGCATCATTTGTCAGATTAACAGATTACATAAGAGGTTATGTCGATTGCGACATAACCTCTCATTTTATGCCGAATCCGCCAGCGTAGCAGTAATTCAGCAATATCTAAAGGAGCGATCACGCAGAGTGGCATTTGGGACTCGGGCGAAGCCGCCTGCAGAGCAGGCATTCAGCAATATCTACAGAATTGATCACGCAGAGGGGCATTTGGGACTTGGGCGAAGCCGCCTGCAGAGCAGGCATTCAGCATAGGCACGTATCAGCAAAAATCTTTGATTTTTGCTGGTGCGTGTACAAGTAAGCCTACATCACTAAGATGTGCCGCGTAGCGGTACTTCTGAAAACGGGTAATACATCTTGAGAGGTGCTTAGGTACCGCTACGCGGCACATTTATGTCGGGGTGGGCGCTGCGGGTACACGCACCAGAGGAAAGGCTAATGCCTTTCCTCTGATACGTGCCTATGCTGAAATCCCGCTACGCGGGATGTTTCACCGCGATATTTGTTTCGGGTTGATTACGGGGTTCGCGGTGCTTGGCACAGGCGGATGCTGCGATGCGGTCTGGTATTGACAAAAAAGCATCTTCTCACGAAGATGCTTCTCTTTATCCTAAAAAGTTTTATGTTGTTATTGCTTGAGTGGGCAAGATGGATTCTAACCACTAAAAATTAAAAAATTTTATAAAAATTAATTTTTTTTTGAAAATTATTTTGGAAATATAACCATTATTACTATATTTGTGCATAGAATAAAAATCGATTTAAAATTCTAGGTCAATTTACTCTTTGTATTATTACTTATACATCTGTAGTAACTTAAGCACCTCAATAATCTTAGTTTTAACCCTTAAAATAGAAATTCATGAAGAAAAACTATATAAAAATTATTATTATATTTATATGTTTGCTGGGTTTGGTATTTCTTACTCTATCTCCCATAGCACTCCCATGGTGGTTATCAGTCGTATTAAACGGTTTATTTAGCGGCACTCTGGCTATGATAGGGGTCATCTGGCTATATACCAAAATGAATTGGCCATTGACATTTAATGGGAAACCTAAAAAAAGATAGCGAAAAAACTAAATCCTGACTCCCCCCCGGAATAGGAATATATACCATCTCTTGTTCCGATCCGTTTGATAAGGATATAAGTTGGAAAGTGGTGGGTATAAATGCATTAAGTGGTGCAGTCATAGCCAGTACAGGTATAGTAGGAAAATTGGGACGATGGATTCAGGCTGCCTCCGTTTATGCCCGAAGTGAGGAGGATAACTTGAATTCTTACTTGAAATATGAATAAAGAATCGTTTGGAAAGAAAATACTCAGAATCTGGATCAAGATATTACCTTGGATTACAACCATATTCTTGGCAGAACTTACGCGAAGACTCATCACCTGGCTATACCATAAAATGGGCTGGCATTAACCGGGAATACGGTGCGAACCATTATTGCTTATGGAAGCAGGGAAAGCGTTGGAAAGCAGGGAAAGTAATACAACCTTAACATAAAAAGATACTATACAAAAAGTGTTTTTGTTTGGGTGGGCGAAGCCGCCTGCAGAGCAGGCATTCAGCATAGGCACGTATCAGCAAAAATCAAAGATTTTTGCTGGTGCGTG
>CAMWNR010000147.1 GCA_947175665.1 uncultured Porphyromonadaceae bacterium | reverse complement strand
CGCTAAACTCACTGCCTGAAATTTTAACACTTTAACGGACTTTTGTACTTGACCCTATATTACGTTCTTACATCTATATATAACCCATCACAGTTGGCGGGATAAGATTCAAAGTAAGTATTTAACACTTTAACGTACTTTAGTACTTGACCCTGTATTTTTAAAATTGAAGATGAATACAAAATAATAAACGAAATAAAAATAAAAAAAGCAACTGAATTTTCAGTTGCTTTTTTATTTTGAAGTAGCGGGACCGAGAATTGAACTCGGGACCTCCGGGTTATGAATCCGACGCTCTAACCAACTGAGCTATCCCGCCATATTGGAAGTGTTGTATATTCTTCCGTTTTGCGAGTGCAAAGGTAAGGAGAAATTTTGAATATACCAAATTTTATGAGGAAAAATCGTAAAAAAATTTGTAATTTTGTGAATAGGATTGCGGGGTAGCCTTATTAATAGTGTATTACATTTTATTATAGATTAATCTTAATACTTTGGTAAAGTGCATGATAATACATAATTAGGCTCGGCGATAGGATGAAATACTGTCACAGACCAATAATATAGCAGAAATATATAAAGGTCTGTAAAGTCTGTTGTGCTATAGGATAGGGTAAACATCCGGAGAATAGTACTGCTTATCGAGTAATTCTTAAATTTCAAGTTCTGTATAAAACTTATAAAATTGATTGCGATAACTATATATAAGCAAAAGAAGGTTATGCTCTCCATTGGCGGAGTACTCTTCATGTTGATGTCAATGACATTATTGACATCATGCTTTACCGGTATCGAAGGTACAAAAGCGATAACCATGAGCAAGGGTGAAGCAAAAGAGTCTCTACCTACACCTGAGGAGAGGTATCTTATGGATATTAATTCTACTCCGGAGAAGGATTGGCCGGTGGGTAAGGAGTTTGTTGTGGCCGATAGTAAGGCGGTGCTTCTAATGGATGCGCGAAAGATAGTATCATCTTCAGCCGAACTTGTAGCGGGAGATACGCTGAGGTATATAGAGAGCAGGTATATAACCTTACCCGACGGTAGGAAGACCCCCGCTGTCAGTTTTGACCGTGCGGGAGATGTGTTTGAATATACATCGCGTAACGGCAATAGGAACATCCCGCATATTTTAAGTGACGAGATACCAGGAGTGATAGACCTGGAGATGGTAAATAGGATTTCCGATAAACTGAAAGGGAATCGCTATTGGACTCTTTCGAAACTTTGGGATGACGCCAATGGTAACAGGACTGAGGGGAAAAAGTTTATACCTGTTACTATTACTGATGTCAGAAGTGGTAATATGATTTTCCCCTATTTAATAGAGTTTGTAACTGATGACGGGTTGAAAGGTTACTATGCTCTTAGACTTGATGCAAAAAAGGATAGCCATACATTTAGCAATATGTTCTCCTTTAGCGATCCGCGTAAACTATACAATGGAATCTCGGATCAGACCTGGCAACTGATATGTAGCGGGGAAGTTAAATCCGGTATGACAAAAGATGAGGTAAGAATCTCCAAGGGGCTCCCCTCGGATGTCAGAACCGGCCATGATTACTCGCGTGCGCTGCTGTTATGGAATTATCCGGATGGTATGGTGCTTTATTTTGAAGATGGGATATTGACGGGGATTAATACATATCCTAATTAACTAATGATATTGAAGTCGATATAATGAAAGAAGATGGAATATAATAAGGATCTGACAAAGTTAACCACATTCGGTATACCGGTCAAAGCAAAGTTATATGCTGAGTATACAGATCAGAAATCTCTACTGAAAATCTGTAGGTCTGATGAGTATCGTGACAACATGGTATATCACATTGGAGAGGGATCTAACCTCTTGTTTAATACCTATTTTGACGGTCTGGTCTTACATTCTGCCATAAAGGGTATAACCCGCTATGATAAAAACGAAGAGACTGCTTATGTAATTGCCGGTGCCGGAGAGAAATGGGTTGATCTTATAGATTTTTGTGTATCCGAGGGATTGGCCGGTCTGGAGAATCTTGCCGGCATCCCCGGAGAGGTAGGAGCCTCACCGGTACAGAATGTAGGAGCGTACGGAGTTGAAGCCGGTGATTGTATACATAGTGTGGAGTGTCTGGATCGTACAACATTGGAGGTTGTAAAATTTACAAACTTCAGAAAGGATGAAATATCAAAAGATACAGATTCTGAAGTGCCTGTCAATGAATGTGGGTTCGGTTACCGTACTTCCAATTTCAAAACTATATGGAAGGATCGCTATTTCGTACTTAGAGTTAGTTTCCGCTTACGTAAGAGTCAACTTGCGGAAAATTACCGATATGGAGGGTTAAAAGGCCTTGAGGAGCGCCTGGGGCATACGCCGTCGATCGCAGAGGTGCGGGATGAAGTGCTCAAAATCCGCGCATCTAAATTGCCTGATCCACAGATTATAGGTAGTGCCGGGAGTTTTTTTAAGAATCCTGTGGTAAGGCGTAAATACTTCGAGTGGGAAATGCTTAACCATGACCCCAACATACCATATTATAATTTAGAAGGAGATCAGGAACATGTCAAAATACCGGCGGGATGGTTGATAGAGCATGCCGGACTGAAAGGGGAACGAGTAGGAGGGGCAATTGTATATCCTGAAAATTGTCTGGTGATAGCCAACACTGGTGATGCTACTTACAATGACGTGCGACAACTCGCGGACTTAATTGTAAGAAAAGTAAATGCCGCGTTTCATGTCACCCTCGAACCGGAAGTGAATTATATAGATTCTCAAATCAGGGTTAAGGTTTTGGGTAGCGGCACTTCAAAGGGTGTTCCGGAATTGCAATGTGACTGTGCGGTGTGTAAGTCTGAAAATCCGTTGGATCATCGCCTGCGTGCATCGATAATGGTAGAGACAATGGGAGTAAAGATTCTGATAGATGCGTCTCCCGACTTTCGTCAGCAGGCACTTGCGGCAGATATACGCCATATAGACGGTGTGCTCCTTACTCATGAGCATTACGATCACGTAGGGGGGATAGATGATTTGCGTCCCTATTGTCTTAACAATGATATAATACTTTATGCTCGCGAAGATGTAGACCGACACATACGCCGGAGACTGGATTACTGTTTTTGTGAGAACAAATACCCGGGAGTTCCTACATTTAGAATGAACGTAATAGAAGACCGCCCGTTCTTTATCAAGGGGGTTAAGATAACTCCTGTAGAGGTACTCCACGGCAAACTCCCTATCTTCGGGTATAGAATAGGCAAATTTGCATATATAACAGATGCGAAGTATATTTCGGAAGAAGAGCGTGATAAATTGCGGGATCTGGACGTATTGATAGTCAATGCACTGCGAGAAAGAGAACACTTTGCTCATTTTACCGTGGAGCAGGCATTGGAACTGATAAATGACGTAAAGCCCAAGCAGGCTTATCTTACGCATTTGTGTCATGAAGTGGGAATGCATCATGCTTTTGATGCAAAATTACCTCCAAATGTATTTCCGGCTTACGATGGGATGGAGATATTAGTCTGATTAATCAAAAGCAAGAGGTTGTGTCGATTCAATTACGACACAACCTCTTATAACTTATAACTATAAAATATTGCTAAGAAATCAGAAGTCATCGTAGTCACGGTAGTCATCGTAGTCATCGTAGTCGCCGTGCATCCCATAATCTTCCAAAAAGTCATAATCATCACAAGAGTTCACGCGAAAATTCTCACTCCGACAAGAATCGTTGACAGCATCATAATCTGCCTCCCTGTCGTAGTTATCAGAATTGAAATTATTATTAGTGGGGGGATAATGACTTTTAAACAGCCGGTCAAACAACCGACTATATAAAAAGTATTTGCTTATTATATTCCAAAATTTCATAAGTTTTTAAGTCTATTATGCCGCACTTTTGAAAAAAGTGATAGAGGTTTTTTGAAAAAGTGATTTGTGATACTATTGAAAAAATAGCACTCTATATAGAGTGCTAT
>CAMWNR010000146.1 GCA_947175665.1 uncultured Porphyromonadaceae bacterium | reverse complement strand
CTACACCCCCGAAATCAGAGGTCGACAGCAGGAATCGTTCATACGCCTTAGGGAGAGTGCCGACACCGTTATAAATCCATTTCTCCTTTTCAAGTTTCTTAGCCGCTTTTTTTGCTTCAGACTCGGCATCTTTGGCAAATGCTTTCAGTTCTTTTTGAGAATAATTGTTTTGTGCTACAGCCGTTAATGGCGCCGTTAATGGCAATGTGCCCAATACTGCGATGGCAAGAATCTTAAATACACGTGTCATGATGATTGATAGGTAAGAAGATGTATATTCAGATTCCTAAAACATACTGATTGTTAAATAAAAAAAGCGTGGAATCTGTATCTGTTGCCATCCTGCTTTCTGAGGCTTCTCGCATTGCCTTACAATGTCAGGATGGCAACGCAGAAGCCCACGCTCGAATATGATGAAACCAAATACACATCGACATGATAAGCCGATGTATACTCACTTTCGTTCACATACTCCACGGGCATCTACCGTTGCTTAATCCTTGAACATTGTATTGAAACTTTGCGAGAATTTCAGAAAGTCAAGAATTAGCGCGGATAAACGCTCTTTAATAAATAATATGTCGGCACCTTAATGCCGTTTTGTGCGAATTGTTCGCACTGACGTATACTACATCCCGCTCCGCTCATTCCCACGACCGTGGCTTCTGCATTGCGGTTTGCAATGCAAAATTAAAATATTTTTTTCAGAATCCAAAACTATATCTTACTTTGTTCAGATTGTCAAAATAACTATCCAAAACCCGTAATAAGAGTAACATAAGATTCCGCCCCACAAGAAATATTGGGTCAAGTACAATACCTCCCCTCAATAAATGTGCCGCGTTAGCGGTACTTCAACACCACGCAATCACCGCTTAAACACCATCCCCGTTTTAAGAAGTACCGCTAACGCGGCACATTTATATATGGTGGGGCTACGCTAATACACGCACCAATCAAGGCCGGAAGGCCTTGATTGATACGTGCCTATGCTGAATGCCTGCTCTGCAGGCAGGCTTACGCCAGACCCGTTACGAAACCATCCGCGAGGTGAGGCCTTCCGCCACGTTCGGCGGCCTGAGCGTAGCAAAGGCTTCCGCCCTGTTCAAGAGTGTTGGGGCAAATACAAAGTTCCGCGCTGTTCCGCAAAGTTCCGCGTAAAACATTATCATCCCGAAGGGTGATAATGAAAAAAGTTCCGTACGCCTACGGCAAAATCTCAGTTCTTCTCCGTCATATCCTAAGATCGGTTTTCTTATGGTGGGGTGGTTTTTAACTTATGGATTTTGCCGAAGGTGTACGGAACTTTTTCATTGATGCCTTCAGGCATCAATGTTTCGCGCAGAACTTGGCGGAACCACGCGGAACTTTTTTTATTTGGAACCGGGTGGAAGCCTTTGCTGCGCTCAGGCCGCGGAACTTGCCGGAACGACCCGCAAAAAAACAGCAATTAAAAAAAGTTCCGTACCCCAAAGATTCCAAAAGTTCCCAAAATTTCAAAAGTTAATAACACGCCCCGGAAAAGTCAATCTTTTCCGGGGCGTGTTATTTATTTGAGTGCTGTGGCTACGTTAGTAGCACGGGGCTTTTGTATGAGCGGTTATCACTTTACCATTGCGGGTATCACTTTACCATTATGGTTATCACTTTACCATTATTTTGAAGAGGGTGGGGCGGTGATTACCTTCTGAGGTTACGGTGATAATTTTTACACCTTGAGTTATCGGCAGGATGGCTTCGAGGTCTCTTACGTCATGTAAGATTGATTCTACCTTTCCGTCGGGGGTGGCAATCATTATATCCATGATCGGAGCGTTGTTGCTGATAACCTTAATTTCTCCGTCTGTTACTTCTACATAAATATCCGAGTTGAAATCGGCATTAATGTCGACATTGGTTGAGATTCCGGTCTTGCGAATAAGCACATATCTGCCGGCGGAGGCTGCTGTCTCAGGTGAGAGGGTCACGCCTTCATCGAGCGAATAGGTCTTGTTATCGGCAACATCGAGGAGTTGATATGACTCCATATCAAAACCGGCTACTCCGTTAAAGTCAAGATAAGCCTCCTCACCGGGATTCTTAAGGATAGTCAGAGGGATACGGTCTAATGCAGGAATTATGTCATAACCCTTACCCTCGCAGATAGCCATCACAGCCAGCGCGGGTGCGACCTCATTGTCAAGAAGTGCAAGATTACCCTTCGCACCGGAATTGGCGTTGATTAAAGCCGCTGACTCATGTACGCCATCGCGCAGGCGGATACGCAGAGCCTCAGGTTCATCTGTCTCTTCATCAGATACAGGGTTGTCACCTTTAAGTATCTCCGGGGTGATTTGAAGTTGTATATTGTTCTTATCCTCATTAGCAATAAGGAAGGCTGCCTGCATCGGAGAAATGTAATTCTGAGCGGTAGTTCTTGCAAAAGTACCATCCTCATTACGACGTATGGTAGAGATAACATTACCGTCATAGAGCATTACGCCTGTTATGATATCCTTATTGGTCTCAATCAGTTTCTCAATATTCATACTGCTCATATAGGGATTACCCAAGAGGAAATATCCGGTTGACTCTTCAGCCTCTACATTGAGCGTTAAGTCAGCGGCACCGGTGTACACGGTACGGTCGTATGTACGCTCGCAGATAGTTTTGTTAAACGCAATATTCTCTACATTTTCCGGATTTTCGTAGATAAATCGGCTGCTCTCCGCACTACGGGCAATCTCCTCATCGATACCCCAGATAGGTTCGCCTGTAAAGTCGTTGAAGTAAGTATAGCGGGTATGAGTTTTGGGGAATCTGAAACGGAAATCGGTAGACTCGGGTAGCGCACCGTTGTCGACCCATACAGAAAAACCTTCGCCAAGTTTATACCCATAGTTGAGGAGATTAAAGTTTTTAGACCATTTGGTAGTAGTTATACCATCGATAGTCTCAAGTTTATCGAGAGTGGTATAGATCTTGTCAGCCTCAGTTTCCCAATTACGGTTATTTACCGCGCTATACCAGCGACGCTGATAGATGGTCGGGTCAAAACGGTTCTGTGGAGCCGCCACAGAGTCAACATCTACAAAATAATCACCTGTATGTATACCCTTCATATCAGCGGGGATAAACATATCACCAGTCACCATCTCTTTAAGCGGAGCGGAGAGGAGATGATAGCGGTTGGGTGTTAACTCCATCTCAACCCAAGCCTGATTGTAATTCAGATTCTGGATGCTGCTGATACGGGCACCGGGTTGGAAGTGTATTTTATCGCAACAGAACGCATCGGCATTCTCAACGCTTACTTCGTCAGCGAGATCCGGATATATGCGGGCACCTGAAGGGATGATGACATTAGTGCAGCAGTAAGGAGAACCGTCGGTCCAGTTATCCCATTTGCTCCAATCACCGTTAGACGCGTTCTTCTTCCAGGTAGTTTCGGTCGGATGGACGACATAGGTGCCGGATTGAATGGGGCGTTTTGAACCATCGTAAAATACTATGGTGTGGATACCCGGTTCGTTACCGACATTAAAGGTAATGTCGATTAGATCACTATCAGTGGCTGTATGATATAAGTGGAGATTCTCAAGATCCTTACCGGTACCATAAGCATAATAGTAATCGGTGTCGAGATTGCCTTTAGCAATGATATTGATTTCATCAGTCGCACATACGTCGACTACGTCAATGATTTGGACATCAGATACACATGACTCAAAATCGCGACAATCCGGTATGCCGTCATTGTCAATATCGCTGAGTATGCCGAATCCATAATATCTCGAGTCTACATTGGCAACGTCAAGAACCTTACCGATAGTAATCTTAACCTCATCATAAGGGGTTTTGGGAGAGATAAAGAGGACTCTCTTATCGCCATAACCTGCTACATCGGCATTGACGGCATCCCAGTCAGTAAATTTATCACCGGTAGGGATACCTTTGTAATAAGTCTCCATAGTCAGCCATGCTCCGGCCTGTACACCGGCAAGGAAGGTATTCTCATCCA
>CAMWNR010000145.1 GCA_947175665.1 uncultured Porphyromonadaceae bacterium | reverse complement strand
CATTTAAATAACTATATTTTCTAATTATTATTACAGTTATCTCCTTTTAAAGTATTAACTTTGTATCGCGATTGGTACTACGAGTTTACTTTTCATTTCATGAGTACATGGATCTTAATATTCATAGATATGCTCATAATGATCGCTTATAAATAAGCGGCATATTACTAAATGTAATATTACACTCTTTTAAAACTCCGGTAACCTTAAATTAAAGTTTGCATTTCAAATTTTAAGTTCTTATGAACTTGCGAGATTTGAATTACTAAAATAATAATTACGATGTCAAAAGATTTCTTTAACGACGATAATATCGATGACTTTGATCAGAATGCGGAATTTTCGCAAGAAGTTCCAAAATTCGGATTTATGGAAAAAATTGAAATAGAGAATCCTAATGATTATCCACCGGAATGTGACTTGGTACACGTACCAATAATCACTACTTCAAATACGTGTCCTTTCCCTCAATTGCCTGTTGCAATACCTCTTACTGACAATTCTCAGGAGAGTATTATCAGTGAGGCGATCAGCCTCGGCCATCCGGTTGTGTTTTTGTATCGCGATTCTCAGGAGAAAAATCCCGCTAATACAAAGGGATGTTCAAGAGTCGGTGTTTTGGGTCGGGTTATGAAGTTTGTAGCAGGAATGTCACCCGATGATAACGGCCAAATTCTATGTTTGTGCGGTCCAAGAGTAAAAGTAGATAAATTTAATGTAGGCAAAGGTAAGAGATCTGCAACTTTACGATACTTTCCTCTGACAGAAGATCTTTCTCCATTAGAAGAGAAAGTCTATGGCGATACTATCTGCCAACTTCACGATGCTATCATCAGTAATGATACTCCTGAACAATTTCAGACCTCATCACTGCTTCGCGAACAGCCGTTTGATCTCTTCATCTATGGCATAAGTTATCCTCTCCCCGTTAATGCCAAAATTAAAAATGATATTCTCTCGGAGAAGTCTCAAAAGCGAATGTCAGAACATCTTATCAGTGTATTGGATACTCTGAAAGAGATGTCTACCATCCGCATGGATATCCATAAAAAGACTCATAAAGAACTCGAAAACTTACAAAAAGAGAATTATCTGCAGCAGCAACTCGGCGTGATTCAAAACGAATTAGGCCGGGGAGCGGATAATGACATAAATACTTTAAAGCAGAAAGCCGAAGAAAAGAAATGGAATCAAGAGGCTGAAGCACATTTTGACCGCGAACTGCAGAAACTTATGCGCTATAATCCCTCCTCGCCCGATTATAGCATACAATATTCATATCTTGACACTTTCCTTTCGCTCCCCTGGAATGAATATTCTGATGCGAATTATAGTTTTGAAGATATTGAGAATACTCTAAATAGAGATCATTATGGTCTTGAAAAGGTAAAAGAGCGTATCCTTGAGCAAATGGCGGTTGCAACTCTGCGCAACGATAATAAGGCCCCTATCCTTTGTCTCGTAGGACCTCCGGGAGTAGGTAAAACCTCATTGGGTAAATCTATAGCCGATGCGATGGGAAGAGAGTATGCCAGAGTATCTTTCGGTGGTCTGCATGATGAGGCGGAGATAAGAGGTCATCGTCGCACCTATATCGGAGCGATGCCCGGCAGAATTATCTCTTCGCTTTTAAAGAAGAAAACTTCAAATCCTGTTCTTGTACTCGATGAGATAGATAAAATAGGAAAGGATTTCAAGGGTGATCCCTCTACAGCACTGCTTGAGGTGCTTGATCCGGAACAGAATACTCATTTTCATGATAATTACATTGATGCTGATTATGATCTTAGTAATGTAATGTTTATCGCTACAGCCAATTCGCTCGAAACTATCTCCGCACCCCTACGCGACCGTATGGAGATTATCGCTATACCGGGATACATTACCGCTGAGAAAGTGGAGATCGGGCGCCGCCATCTGCTACCCAAGCAATTGCGCGAAAACGGATTTGAAGAGAACGAAATAACCTTTGATGATGAAGCACTTAAGTATATCACAGATTACTATACAAGAGAATCAGGGGTACGTAATCTTGAGAAAAAAATAGCAAAAGTGCTGAGAAAAATTGCTGTCAAAAAAGTAAGAGGTCAGCAATATCCCACTACGGTTAATCACGATACAGTGTCGGCTCTGCTCGGTAAAGAGGAATTCTCGCCCGAGATGTATGAGAATAATGATTATGTTGGGGTTGTAACCGGTCTGGCGTGGACTCAAGTAGGAGGTGAAATACTTTTTATAGAGAGTTCGCTGACTCCGGGGAAAGGAAAGTTGACCCTTACCGGCAATTTGGGAGATGTCATGAAGGAATCCGCTACAATAGCACTGCAATATTTGAGAGCGCATTCTGACCTTATCGGACTTACATCGGATGAGATAGATAAAAAAGATGTGCATATTCATGTACCCGAAGGAGCGATCCCCAAAGACGGGCCTTCGGCAGGTATCACAATGGTAACCTCACTCGCATCTGCGCTCACAGGTCGTAAAGTAAGATCAAAACTTGCAATGACAGGCGAAATAACCCTGAGAGGTAAAGTGTTGCCTGTAGGTGGTATAAAAGAGAAAATTATAGCGGCCAAGCGAGCAGGAATAGAGGAAATAATACTCTCAGAAGAAAACAGAAAAGATATCAATGAGATACAAGAACGCTATATAGATGGGTTAAACTTCACATTTGTAAAAGATATTACCGAGGTTTTAAACCACGCCCTGCTCTAAAACGGCATCGTAATAATTATATACAAATTAGTAAATCTTACTACCTCGATAACAAAGGTATATAAAGCGCTCCCGTGATAAGGCATTATCCTTATCACGGGAGCGAAACTATTCTCAACGATTTATTTTAGATTGTCAAGATTTATTGTGCGAGGAGGCGGTAGATTTTTTATGAGACTGTGAGGTAGATCTATTATGAGACTGAGATGTAGACCTGTTATGAGACGGTGAGGTAGATCTATTATGAGATTGTGTCTTAGTCCCATTATGATAGTATTTACGATTCTTGGAGTAATTTTTTTTGCTATTGTTGCGTTTTGGGGCAACCTTATACTCCGGGCCATCACCTATTTCAGTGGGGTTCTTAATCTTGTCAACTTCCTTCTCAAGAAGTTTCTCTATCCGTTGGAAACGTAACCTGTCTTTTTCACTAACAAACGTGATAGCCTTCCCTTCACGATCTGCGCGTGCTGTTCGACCTACACGATGGATATAATCCTCACCTTCGGCCGGAACATCATAGTTTATTACCAATTCTATATCATCTACATCGATGCCGCGGGCCACAATATCGGTAGCGATAAGGAGATTTATCTTACCCGCCTTAAAATCGAGCATCACTTCTTCGCGCTTATTCTGGTCAAGATCGGAGTGCATCTCCCCTACTTTCAATCGTCCCCCTCGCATTGCTCTTGCCAAATCCTTCACCTTAAGTTTGGAAGATGAGAAGAGAATCACCCTGTTATAATTATCCTCTTTCAGCACATGGCGAAGCAGAGATTCCTTTTGATTTTCATAACATATATATGCATGCTGATCAATCTTTTCTGCTGGTTTCGATACAGCCAATTTTATCTCCTTCGGATTAACAAGAATCGATTTGGCGAGTTGTTGGATTTTAGGCGGCATAGTCGCTGAGAAAAGCAACGTCTGTCTATTTTTAGGCAGATGTTTAACGATACTCATAATATCATCGTAAAATCCCATATCGAGCATTCTATCAGCCTCATCCAGTATAAAGAAACTAACATCCGACAGATCTACCGAGCCCATCTGAAGATGAGCGATTAATCTGCCCGGAGTAGCGATTACCACGTCAGCACCCATTTTAAGTCCGCGCCTTTGCTGCTCGTAGGTATGACCATCGGTACCTCCATAAATCGGCAGAGAACTGATAGGTAGAAAATATGCAAAGCCTTGTAACTGGCGATCAATTTGCTGAGCAAGTTCGCGGGTTGGGGCCATAATAATACAATTCACCCGGTCAGTAGGATAATCACCGTTACATAATAAGTCTATAACAGGGAGGATATATGC
>CAMWNR010000144.1 GCA_947175665.1 uncultured Porphyromonadaceae bacterium | reverse complement strand
CCACCATACTTTAACTATTGCCTGCATTTTCATGAGAAATTTGCATATCTCACAGGTAACAATGTTGGCAATGTCACCTGTGAGATGAACAAAACTCATTATAAAATCTATCACCTGGACGTTAACTTAATTTGTAATAGACCACTATATATTATTAAGTGGGCGAATGTATGAAGAATGATTTTCCTCAGCATCCTTCTAAAGTAGAATTAATAGGCACAGGAGGGACTCTGTTATCACATCCAGCGCGATTGGTTGAGTTTTCGCACATCCTAAATGTGTTCTGACAAGGCCCACCATTAACAGAATAACTACAACCAATGGTTCCATTTATACAAGCCCCATCATTACTTGAGTCTCCGCCAACCATATTCAAGTCGAACGTTAAAAGAGTGGATTGAGACGTCTCCAAATCGTTAACATCACTAATTGATTCAATAAAAGCCGCGATTTTTGATTCTTTTCCTTTCATATTAAAATAATTTAGATTAATTTATATTGAAGTGCAATAATCTCACCATACAATTCGAGCACATATAGCAAATTTCAAAGCAATTGTAAATATTGTATTAATTTTACATTCGTTGACTTTAAAATAATAGAAAATTACTCTATTGCAAATATATGTATTTAAAATTTAAATAACAAATATTTTTTTAATATTTTTTGATATTTTTTTAAATCTATATCCGCGGCTCTGCACTTCCTCACCCATTTTCACTCCCCCGTAACGTATAAATGTTGATCACTGAGGATTTATCCCTACATTCATAGCAGCCTGAAAAGAGACAGACCAACCGGAGTGATTCCGATTGGTCTGAACAGTCTTCGTGTTTATCAGCAGGTAAAATTATTCCCACTCGATGGTTGCCGGCGGCTTTGAGGAGATGTCGTAGACTACGCGGTTGATACCGCGGACTTTGTTGATGATCTCGTTGCTTACCTTGGCGAGAAATTCGTATGGGAGATGTACCCAGTCGGCTGTCATACCATCGGTGCTGACTACTGCGCGCAAGGCACAACAACTTTCGTATGTTCTCTCATCACCCATTACACCTACACTTTGCACCGGAAGCAACATTACTCCCGCCTGCCATACCTGATCATAAAGACCCGCTTCTCTCAAGCCGTCGATAAATATTTTATCGGCTTGCTGGAGTATACGTACCTTGTCAGCCGTTACCTCTCCTAATATGCGTATACCGAGTCCGGGTCCGGGGAATGGGTGGCGTCCAAGCAGGGCGGCATCTATACCCAATGCCTTACCTACCCTGCGAACTTCATCCTTAAAAAGGAGGCGCAGTGGCTCTACAATACTGAGATGCATCTTCTCGGGTAGTCCCCCTACGTTGTGGTGACTCTTGATTGTAGCCGACGGACCCTTTACACTCACACTCTCTATCACATCGGGATAGATAGTGCCCTGAGCAAGCCATTTGGCACCCTCAAATTTCTGAGCCTCATCATTAAAGACCTCGATAAAGTCTTTACCTATGATTTTGCGCTTCTGCTCGGGGTCGGTAACACCTTTGAGGTCGGCATAGAATCTTTCGGAGGCATCTACGCCTACTACATTTAAGCCCATACCTTTATATTGAGCAAGCACATCTTCAAATTCATTGGCGCGCAGCAGACCGTTGTTTACAAAGATACACTGGAGGTTGTGACCGATTGCCTTGTTTAACAACACAGCCGCCACTGTAGAGTCTACACCTCCAGAGAGGCCGAGTATAACTTTGTCATCTCCTAATTTCTCCTTTAGTTCAGCCACAGTGGAGTCGATAAATGAAGCAGGGCTCCACTTGCCGCTGCATCCGCAGATATTCATCACGAAATTTTCAAGGAGTCTAGGACCATCGGTAGAGTGAAACACCTCCGGGTGGAATTGGATGCCCCAGGTCATCTCTCCGGCTATATGATAAGCGGCAACCTTGACATTGTCTGTGCTGCCTATTATCTCATAATTGGCGGGGATGGATGTAATAGTATCACCGTGACTCATCCATACCTGAGTGGGAGATGGCAAGCCCTGCATCAAGGGGTCTTCAGGTGCTACGACAGTGAGCATCGCGCGTCCGTACTCACGGCTCGGTGCTCCTTTTACCTCACCTCCATATTCAAAAGCGAGCAACTGGGCACCATAGCAAACCCCCAACAGGGGCAATTTACCTTTTATCTCCGACAGATCGGGACGGGGGGAATCCTCATCTCTCACCGATGACGGAGAACCGGAGAGAATCACACCTTTAACATCGGCATCCAAAGCAGGCACCTTGTTGTAGGGGTGAATCTCACAATATACATTCAGTTCGCGCACACGTCGCGCTATCAATTGCGTGTACTGCGAGCCGAAGTCTAATATCAATATTTTTTCCATTTAATTACGCATTAGATAATTTAACGTTTCCAAGATAGTAAATATTACTATTCTTCTTTCATAAGTAATGACTTATCTCGGATAGTCAGGCTTACTTATCTTGAATAGTTAGGTGCTTCCTTGGTAATAGTCACATCGTGCGGATGATTTTCAATAACACCGGCCGAGGTGATTCTTACAAACTTGGCGTTATGAAGCGCATCTATATCAGGTGCACCGCAATAACCCATACCGGAACGCAATCCACCTATAAGTTGGTATACAGTCTCACTGAGTGTACCCTTATACGGTACTCGGGCCTCGATACCTTCGGGTACGAATTTATTGCTATCGGTCTTTTCAGACTGGAAGTATCGGTCTTTTGAACCGGCCTTCATAGCCGAAATCGAACCCATACCTCTATAAGATTTGAACTTACGTCCGTTATAGATGATTGTCTCACCGGGTGACTCCTCTACACCGGCAAGCATCGAACCCATCATCACCGCATCACCACCGGCAGCCAGAGCCTTGACTACATCACCTGAGTATCGGAGTCCGCCGTCGGCTATGACGGGTACTCCGTGACGGTGTGCTACCTGCGACGCATCGTAAATTGCAGAGAGTTGAGGCACACCCACTCCGGCCACTATACGGGTAGTACATATCGAACCGGGACCGATACCTACTTTAATACCATCGGCACCGGCCTCTATAAGGTATGCCGCAGCCTCTGCTGTAGCGATATTACCTACCACTACATCGAGATGAGGATATTTATTTTTAACATTCTTAAGCGTATTGACCACATTTGCAGAATGACCGTGTGCGGTATCTATCACCACAGCGTCTACTCCGGCTTCTACAAGAGCGTCTACACGCTCCAGTGTATCGCTGGTAACACCTACACCGGCCGCTACCCTAAGTCTCCCTTTCTCATCTTTGCAGGCATTGGGATAGTCCTGAATCTTGGTAATGTCGCGATAAGTAATAAGACCTATCAGTTTACCTTCGGCATCAACCACGGGGAGTTTCTCGATCTTGTGTTGCAGCAGAATCTGAGAAGCCTCGGATAGTTTGGGGCTGGTAGTGGTAACCAGATTATCCTTGGTCATAACCTCGGCAATCTTTATATTCATATCGGTCTGAAATCTCAGGTCTCGATTTGTAACAATACCGATAAGTTTATTATTCTCATCCACTACCGGTATACCACCTATCTTATTTTCATGCATAAGATTCAGGGCATCGCCCACAGTCTGCTCAGCAGTAATGGTCACCGGGTCATATATCATACCGCTCTCCGCGCGCTTTACCTTTCTTACTTCGGCAGCCTGCGCTTGAATCGACATGTTTTTGTGTATTACGCCTATGCCTCCTTCTCTGGCCATTGCGATCGCAAGATCTGATTCGGTTACAGTATCCATCGCGGCTGAAACAAAGGGTATATTGAGCGCAATATTTCTTGAGAAACGCGAACCGAGGGCTACCATATTCGGAGTAACTTCCGAATATGAGGGTACCAGCAGTACGTCATCAAAAGTCAGACCTTCCTGACTTATTCTTTCTTCTGCAAATGACATATATTATTTTTCTTTCTTAAGTAAGTAATGAAAATTAAACGATATTTGAATGTAAGTAGTAATAGAATATCTAGTGCAATAAAACTTAATCTTTTTGGCTAATT
>CAMWNR010000143.1 GCA_947175665.1 uncultured Porphyromonadaceae bacterium | reverse complement strand
TAGTTATTAGTGATTAAGTTTTAGTTATTAGTGATTAGGTGTTAGTTATTAAGTGTTGGGTGGTAGTTATTAGTTATTAAGTGTTAGGTATAATGGATGATTCGTGCCCTTTGCTGTCGGTTATAATACCTTGTTATAATGTTGAGGCTTTTCTGGAAGAGGCGGTGGTGTCGGTGATAAATTCCGGTGTGCCTGATATGGAAATTATACTTATCAATGATGGCAGTACCGACCGTACCGATGATATATGCCGCGCACTCGCTTCGCAATATATGGTGATAACATATATTGCGCAATCCAATGCGGGTCCGTCAGCGGCGCGCAATGCAGGTCTGGCAGTGGCGCGAGGTAAGTGGTTGACTTTTGTAGATGCGGATGACATGGTGGTAAGTCGCAATCTTGCTGACTTGCTCAATATGGCTATAGAGTATAATGCCGATATAATACAAGGTGATTATATACCTATACCCTGCAATAATGATAAAGATTCTAAGGTCGCGCAGAGATATACACCTGAAAAGATATATCTGGAAAAAATATCGCTGGAGATGTCCGGGATAGAAGCGGCCTGCAAGAGTCTGTATCAGAAAATAGAAAAAGGAGGAGGGCAATACTGGGGTATAAATAACTCGATGTGGGGTAAAATATATAAACGCAGAGTATGGGATGGTATGGAATATCCCAACGGAAAAGTGTATGAAGATCTCGCTATCTTTTATAAATTGGCCTTGAGAGCGGAAAAGGTTATACTCACCAATCTGCCGGTATATATGTATAGAGAAAATCCGGAGAGTATAACACATGTATTCAACCGTAAGCGTCTGGATGTACTCGATGTCACCGCGGCGATAGAGCAAGATGCGGCACTGCACTATCCTGAATTGTTATCGGCGGCCCGCGATCGCCGTTTTGCGGCAAATTACAATATGTACCGCCTTATGAATGCTTCGCCTTATAAGAATGAATATGCTGACGATATAAGGAATAGTTATAATTATATAAGGTGTCATGCCCGTAATATACTCTCCGATCCGAAATCGAGGATAAAAAACAAGACAGGTGCCTTACTGGCAATTATACTACCCTCCAACATACTGAGCAAAATATAACCCGGTAATGCATCAAAATCACAAGTGAACCATTACCTGAAATAATCCACTATCTATATTAATATGGTATTATATACGGGGTAATAAAAAAATATTTGTGATTTTTTATTTGTATTATTACCTTTGTAACTATGTAGGTAAGTAAGTAATGAAAATTAATTGCAAAAGATATTCTATTATTACTTAATTTCGTAATATCGTTTAATTTTTATTACTTATATAAAACCTGTTTTTAATAAGACTTCCGGATATGAAATTCAAAAGAATACTTCTTAAATTGTCAGGCGAATCCCTGATGGGAGAGCAAGGTTATGGCATAGACTCAAAACGCCTCGCCTCATACGCGGCACAGATTAAAGAAGCGGTGGCTTCGGGTGTGGAAATTGCTATAGTGATAGGTGGAGGTAATATATTTCGTGGTCTGAGCGGTGCCTCAAAAGGTTTTGATCGTGTCAAAGGTGATCAGATGGGTATGCTCGCTACCGTAATCAATTCGCTCGCGCTCTCATCGGCTCTTGAAGCAGCAGGCCAACCCGCTCAGGTCTTTACCGCTATCGGTATGTTTCCCATCGGCGAACCCTACTCCAAGTGGAAGGCGATAGAAGCCATGAAGCAAGGTAAGGTAGCCATAATATCCGGCGGCACGGGAAATCCATATTTCACTACCGATACCGGATCGGCACTGCGTGCTATCGAGACAGAGGCTGATGTAATGCTCAAAGGCACAAGAGTAGACGGTATATATACCGCTGATCCCGAAAAAGACCCCACGGCTGAGAAATTTGATACTATAAGTTACGACGAGGTACTTTCGCGCAACCTCAAGGTAATGGATATCACCGCTACGGCACTATGTAAAGAAAACTCTATGCCTATCTATGTATTTAATATGGATAAAGAGGGTAATCTTGCCAAAATGCTTGCCGGCGATAATGTAGGCACATACGTTCATGCCTGAACGTACAGATGCCCTGAACACTTGGAAAATTACTTAGAAAAATATATATAATAAAATGGAAGTAAAAGAATATCTTCAGAATGCAGAAGAGTCTATGCAACTCGCAGTGGAATATCTCGATGAGACTCTATCGCATATCCGTGCCGGTAAAGCATCGGCCAAACTTCTCGATGGTATACGTGTAGACTACTACGGTTCGCTTGCTCCGGTATCAAATGTAGCAAATATAAGTGTACCCGATGCGCGTACTATCGCCATTACTCCGTGGGAAAAATCAATGTTCAAGGAGATAGAAAAAGCGATAATAAACTCCGAACTCGGCATCATGCCCGAAAACAACGGTGAGGTAATACGTCTCTCTATCCCCCCGCTTACCGAAGATCGTCGTAAAGCACTTGTAAAGCAGTGCAAGGCAGAGGCTGAGAATGCCAAGGTATCGGTACGCAATGCCCGCCGTGACATAATAGACGCTCTCAAGAAAGAGGTTAAAAACGGTATGGCAGAAGACGTACAGAAAGATGGCGAAGCATCGGTACAGAAACTTCACGACAAATACATCAAGAAGATAGACGACACCTTTGCCGAAAAAGAGAAAGAGATCCTCACCGTCTAACTCCCCCTTCACCAAAGGAATACCAAACCCCAAAAAGGGGTATCAACCCGCGTAGCGCAACACCGCTAAAAGGATAACATCCCGCATAGCGCAACACCGCTAAGAGTGGGTATCAACCCGCGTAGCGTTACACCGCTAAAAGGATAACATCTTGCATAGTGCAACACCGGTAAAAGGGTATCATCCCGCGTAGCGGGATTTCAGCATAGGCCCGTATCAATCAAGGCTTCAAGCCTTGATTGGTGCGGGTTTACGCTCCGCTCTACCACGAAAAAATGTGCCGCGTAGCGGTACTTCAGAAAATATCTCGATGCTGAAGTACCGCTACGCGGCACATTAATTTGAGATTGGGCTATCGGGTACACGCACCAGAGGAAAGGCATTAGCCTTTCCTCTGATACGTGCCTATGCTGAATGCCTGCTCTGCAGGCGGCTTCGCCAAACCTCTCTCATAATTCCTATCACCCACCTCATAACCCCTATTTACCTAACCACTAATCACTAATAACTAATACTTAACCCCTAATCACTAATCACTAATAACTAATACTTAACCCCTAATCACTAATACCTAACACCTAATCACTTATACTTGCTTCTTAACTTAAAGCCGATTGTGGCGATAAGGCAACTCATAAGCGGACTAATGTAGTTAAATACGCAATAGGGGAGATAGGTAAGCGTAGACACCCCTAATACCGACGCATGCGTAACTCCGCAACTATTCCACGGTATAAGTACCGAGGTAACCGATACCGAATCTTCAATGGTACGGCTGAGCATCCGGTTCTCCATACCGAGTTTGTTATATAACTGGCGATACAGATTACCACCTATTATAATAGAGAGGTATTGATCAGATGTGGCGCTGTTAAGAAACAACCCGGAAGCAGCAGTGGCACCTACGGTAGAAATCTTATTATGCAGACGCTTCATAAGCATTTCGGTGATACGCTCCAATGCTCCGCTACCCATCATAACACCGCCGAATATCATCGCGCTTATCACCAACAGTACTGTAGGCAACATCCCAAGCATCCCCCCGGTAGCCACCAACTCGTCAAGAGCCGGATTGCCCGTAGCAAGCGAAGTACTCCCGAAAATCAACCGAGAGGCAGCGCTATACAGATTACCATTAGATGATTCAGCCAATTTAAGCAATATATCACCCTGAAAAATCAAAATACCACCCAATCCCAGCAGAGTACTTACCGCAAGTGTAATAATAGTATTTACCCTGCAAACTATAAGTATAAGAGTTATAACCGGTATTGCCAGCAATAGGGGATCAAGATTAAATATACCCTCCAGTGCCATTACAATATCATGTTCTACCTCGGCAGAATTAAGCGTAATAGTCTGACCGGCAATAAAAAATACGATAAGGGTAATGATAAGCG
>CAMWNR010000142.1 GCA_947175665.1 uncultured Porphyromonadaceae bacterium | reverse complement strand
CCCCAATGCAGCGTAATGGCACCTATGAGCGCTCCGATAAAGATACCTAACCCTACAAATACCATATCGGTGGCCGTAGTAGGTTTGTCGATATATCCCAAGTGTCGTGCCGCTTCCTTAATATTGGCCGGTGAACCTTGCAGTGTTATGGTGTCTCCACGCTTGAGAGGGGTCTTGGATGCTACCGGTATAGCCGCTCCCGAATTGTTGAGTATGCCGGCTATAAGTACATCGTTCATAAAACTCTCTTTGCGTAGATCTCCTATAGTGTGTCCTTCCGCCTCTTTTTTGGCTATGACTACAGGCACTTTCTCTACCGGGAATGAGAGTAATTGATAGTCTGACACCTCGGGGCCTATGGCTGACTCATCATCTATCACAAATTCCCTGCGTCCGCTTATCACAATCTCGTCCCCTTTATTAACTTTGGTAGCCGGTGTGAGGTCGTCGATGATAGTACCGTTGCTACGCAGTCGCTCTACAAATACTCTTCGGCCTGAGACTTCATACTCTTTCTCTATCTCGGCTACACTGCGCGGAGTGTCAAAAAATGCACTATCTGCCTTATATGCCCTATATATTACGGGGCGCATCGCATTTATGAACGCTGGGTCTGAAGCAGTCTCATCCTGATTCATCTCCTGCTCAAGTTCGCGTGTCTGCTGTCGTACTTTTTTTATTCCTCCGAGCATCATCGGCCCTACAGTACCCAATATCCACGCCGAACCGATAGTGCCGAAGATATAGGTCACCGCGTAGCATACGGGTATCAGATTCTGCCATGCTGTCTTGTCGGCTGCCGATGCGTCCATGTTGCCTATAGCATCCTGACCCACTCCGATTACGGCTGATACCGTCTGGGCACCGGCAAAGAGTCCGAGCGCCTCTCCGATATTGTAGTGAAACAGCAGTACCACTCCCCAGGTCACACCGAGACATATCACGCACATTACCACCGCAAATATCACCTGCTTGATACCTGTGCCTTTTAGCGACCTGAAAAATTCAGGTCCTACACTATACCCTATGGCAAAAAGAAACAGGAGAAAGAATACCTGCTTCAGCGGTCCCGATATAGGGATGTCAAGTTGGCCTATCAATACTCCAACAAGGAGTACCGAGGTGACCGTACCTAAGGAGAAACTCTTGTATTTAAATCTCCCTATCCAGAATCCGATACCTAATGTCAGAAATATGGCAATAGCCGGATTTTCTCTTAGCGTTTGAATGAACCAATCCATAATTTTGTATTTCTTAAGTTTTCTTTCTATCTGTGAGTGTCGGCCATATCAGTTAATAAAGCAGCAGGGGTGGGAATATCCCCCCGGCGGCCGGCAGACCGAGTGAGGTATAGTGATACGCACATTTCAATATCAGTTTGTCGCGGTGGCGAAGTCCTGTTCTGCTCAGGACTTTCTGACGTATCGATTTGCTTCTCATCAGATCCCCCTCTTTTCGATATAGTGCGGCGAGATTAATCCTCCTGTAATCTATCAGCCGCAACATTTCGATTTTACGTGGATGATCCGATTTCTCAATATTCCTCTCCATCTCATCAAGTGCTGTTTCCCATTCTCCGGCTCGATGTTTATAGTCAAATCCGGTCATCGAATCCTGATGCACCCGTATCTCGACACGGGGTTCGCGTATCAGTTTCATCTCGGGATTTGCGAGCAGAATACGCAGTCCGAGTTCAAGATCGTCCCATCCTCCTATGTTGCCGTTCCATCCTCCGGCTTTGCGTATGAAATCACTTTTTATAGCGTATGCCTGCGTGCTGAGCAACCCTTGTATCAGATGATTCTGCAGATGGTCTTTTTTCAATAACCGTCTGCAATGGCTTTTTCCTCCGGGTTCGCTGAATCTCACCCCCCACACTACCATATCGAGATTGGGATTTTCTTCAAATTCCTTCATGGCATTGGCTATATGATCACGCGGCATCAGGTCGTCTGAATCAAAAAATAATACATATTCTGTATTCACCTCGTCAAGTCCGGCCTGTCGCGCTGAGGATGCTCCCTTTTTCTCACAACCGATCACCTTTACATTCCAACCCTCTGCGTTACGTTTTGCCCCCCATCGCTCCAATACCGCTTTTGTATCATCGGTCGAGTTATTATCTACCAGTATTACCTGATCCGGCTTTCGGGTCTGGTCAGCGAGCGACTGAAGGGTTGTACATATCAGTCGCTCTCTGTTATATGCCGGTATGACGACTGTTATACCGGGGTGGGTTCCGGATATACCTCGTATTTGCGATTTGCCGGATTTGCGGGGTATATTATGCTCTGTCATATCTTGTATCATATCACGGTTACTGTCAATAGCCCCCAGATTATCAATAAAATGTTGCTCACAGCGTATGTGACCGCATAACCTATGGCGGGGAGTGTGCTACCGATTGCATCCTGTACCGCTCCGAGCGCTGCAGTGCAGGTGCGGGTGCCGGCAGTACAACCCAATGTTATAGCGGGATTAAATTTAAATACCTTGTGACCGAGCCATAATCCGAACAGTACCGGTATCATCGTACCTATCGCCCCTACTACAAAGAGCATAGGCCCGATACTTTTCAATCCCGAAATAAATGATGGTGCCGCCTCTATACCTACTACAGCCACAAATACGTTCAGTCCGAGGTTATTCATAAGCCATACCGCACTTGGCGGGATATATCCGTAGGTGGGACGCTTGGAGCGTAACCAGCCGAATACCAGTCCGGCTACCAACGATCCTCCGCTTGTGCCGAAACTCAACGGTATGCTCCCGATCCAGATACTCATCGCTCCAAACAGACCTCCGATAAATATGGCAAGTCCTACAAACATCAGGTCTGAACTTACCGATACCTGATCTATATGACCCATCTTGCGGGCCGCTTTTTCTACCTGTACCGGACGCCCTACCATGCGTAACATATCACCTTTGCAGAAGGTGGTGTCACCCTCTATAATAATATCCTGTCCATCTCTGACTGCATCGCGTATTACCACCCCATGCATATATTTGCGCTTGCGCAGTTCCTTGATCGGAACTCCGATGCTGCTCTTCTTGGCCACCAATACCTGCAGTCTCTTAAGAGGATAGTCGAGCAGTTGCTGATCTGCCACCTCTTCTCCTATGTACTGCGCTACGTTGATAATCATCTCACTCCTGCCACATAGCACTATGTTATCTCCTTTGTGGATCATATCATCATGGCGGGGTGCGAATATTTCATCATCATGACGCACACGGTCTACATATACATCCAGTCCGCGACCTCTGAGATATTTTTCAGTTTCTCTTACAGTACGGGGTGTGATAAAGTATACATCTGATACTGAATACGCGCGGTATAACACGCTGGCATGTGCATTGATCTGAGATGGATCGTGAGTACGGTCGGTACTGTTAAGTTCTTTTTCGAGTTCGCGGGTGCGCGCTTTGACTTTCTCTAATCCCCCTAACAGTTTGGGACCGAAATTGCCGAGTATGATTACTGTACCTAATGTGCCGAATATATATGTCACAGCATAGCATACAGGTA
This sequence comes from uncultured Porphyromonadaceae bacterium, assembly GCA_947175665.1. Taxonomy (GTDB): domain Bacteria; phylum Bacteroidota; class Bacteroidia; order Bacteroidales; family Muribaculaceae; genus Lepagella. The sequence goes on along the minus strand of CAMWNR010000142.1, from coordinate 561 downwards.
TTATATCCAATTGCTCTTTGAGTGATTCCGCCGAAAATCCCATACGTCCCAAGGCTTCGGAGCCTACTCCTAATAAAGAAGAACAGGTCTGAGATCCTGAAAACAGACCTATGGTTTCCCCTTTGTTATACTTCATTATCCACGCTATGACTAAGGTCGTGGCACAGCACACCATACTCATCAGCACGGCAAAGAGTGCCTGCTTGGCACCCCCTCCTCTCAAGGATTTAAAGAAGTCAGGCCCTACGCTATAACCTATCGAGAATAAGAATAACATGAAGAATACCTGCTTGAGCGGCCCCGACATAGGTATATCAAGTTGACCTATCAATACACCGACAAGCAGACAGGACGTCACACTCCCTAACGAGAATGAACCTATTTTGATTCTCCCTATAAAAAATCCGAGTCCGACTGTCAGAAACAGTGCTACGGTAGGATATTCGCGTAATAATGAAAAGATATATTCCATCTTATTTTATCTCTGCTGCATTTAATTTTTTTTCACATCCCTTACTCTTCCCCTCCCGTTAATTTTAACATTCATTTAGTGTGTTAGGT
>CAMWNR010000141.1 GCA_947175665.1 uncultured Porphyromonadaceae bacterium | reverse complement strand
CCTCTGACATTAAAAAACTCTTCACCTGGTATAATCTTCTCGTAGACGCAGGCTATACCAAGTTTACCGAGGAGGAAACCGCTGAAGAAGCAACCGAAGCACCTGCAGAAGAATAAGATTGATCTAAATTCATTTTTCCCAACCCCAACAATCGTTAGCGCCTGAGCGGCATGGTGGGAGAAAGAGTAAAGATAAAAAATTAACCCCGGCTTGATTCATTCAGGCCGGGGTTAATTATTTGAATGATAATAATCTAATATTATCAATATTTATATTTCGGGAATTAAAGGAGCGATATGGAGCGGCTTATGAAGTCTGAGAGTTCCTTGCCTTTAAGTAAGCCGGTCTGCAAGAGTGCCAAATCAATAATTTGTGATATTACATTTTGCTCAGCGGCATATTTGCCTACAATATCCTCTTGCTGTTTACGCAGGTCACTGACTTTTTTCTCATCTTCTTCCACTTTCTTGCGGTTATCATCAGAGATATCCTTATCTGCTCTAATCTTTGAGATAGATTCATTTAAGGTGTTTATTTCAGAGATAATAGGATTCAAGTCATTTTGGAGTTTTGCGGTGGCCCGGTCGAGAAGTTTATGCACAGCAGGCTGATTAGCATTGACAACAAGTTGGTAAGTATCGGGCATCTGACCCATAAAGGCCATACCGGGTTGTTGCTCAGCCATCTTCTTCATACGGCGGGTAAACTCATTCTGAACCAAAGTAGCCGGAGCCTCATTTTCACCCATAGACTCTACAGCCACTATAAACTGCGTGTGGTCATTTTTGGGCAATCTTGCACTGAAGAGACCTTGAAGCAAAGCGGTCTGATCGGCAGAAAGATTACTTGTAGAGTTATTATCCTTTTCGATAAGGCGTTCGGGTATATCAGAGTCAACACGTACAAATCTGAGTTTTTGATCCTTAGATTCGAGCAAAGACATGAAGTGATCATCAAGTTCACCATTCATAACAAGTACACTATAACCCTTTTCTTCGGTACTCTTAATATATGCATACTGAGCGGAAGCATCATTAGTATAAAGGTATATCAAGGTACCCTCCTTATCGGTCTGAGTAGGTTCGATGAGTTTTTTATACTCATCGAGCGAATAATATTTCCCATTGACATCCTTGAGAAGGAAGAATTTTTTAGCAGACTCGAAGAATTTCTCATCGGTCAGCATACCGTACTCGATGAATATTTTAATGTCATCCCATTTATTTTCAAACTCAGTGCGATCCGCTTTGAAGAGTTTGTCAAGTTTTTCAGCAACTTTCTTTGAGATGTAAGAAGAGATCTGTTTCACCTGACGATCAGACTGAAGGTAACTTCTGGAGACATTAAGAGGGATATCCGGAGAGTCAATCACACCCTGCATGATTGTCATGAATTCAGGTACTACACCTTCTACCTGATCAGTGACATAAACCTGATTGCAGTATAACTGGATGCGGTTACGCTGCAGATCGATATTGCTGTTCACTTTAGGGAAGTACAATACACCTGTCAGAGTAAAAGGATAATCGACATTCAGATGAATCCAGAACATCGGATCCTCCTTGCCGGGCATAAGTTCGTGATAGAATTTGAGATAATCCTCATCGGTAAGATCCGAGGGTTTACGAGTCCATAACGGCTCGGTAGCGTTAACTACATTATCCTCATCAGTATCAACGTACTTACCATCTTTCCACTCTTTCTTATTGCCGAAAACCACAGGAACCGGGAGGAAACGGCAATATTTTTTTAGTAAGCCCTCAATCTTATTGTCGTCGAGATACTCTTTAGATTCATCATCTATATAAAGTATTATATCGGTGCCGCGTTCGCTTTTATCGGTAGGATGCATCTCAAATTCAGGAGAACCATCGCAACTCCATTCAACCGCTTCCGCGCCCTCTTTATAAGATAGAGAACGGATCACAACCTTTTTAGATACCATAAAGGCAGAATAGAAGCCGAGGCCGAAATGGCCGATAATGGAATTAGCGGTATCTTTATATTTTTCAAGAAACTCCTCGGCACCGGAGAATGCAATCTGATTGATGTACTTCTCGATATCCGAAGCATCCATACCTATGCCATGATCAGAAATTGTAAGAGTGCCTGACTCTTTGTCAACTTTTACTCTGACATCAAGCGAACCGAGTTCACCTTTAAATTCTCCAAAAGAATGGAGAGTCTGAATCTTACGGGTAGCATCAACAGCGTTGCTTACCAACTCACGCAAGAAAATCTCATTATCACTATATAAGAACTTTTTGATGACGGGGAATATATTTTCTGTAGTTACCCCGATTTTACCGGTTGACATAGTATTAATCTAATTAAAAAATTTATTCATAATTAAGCCCCTGACTTATACCGGGGATGCAAGTATCAGAGATACTACACTAATAAGAACAAATAATGTGCCAATCCAGTTTTTAGGACTCATTACATACAGTTTACAACTGTCACTATACCTTAGCCATAACGTTCTCGCCGCCTCAAAGATATACCCCTATGTGTAAGGAATTATATGATAAAAGGTCAGAAAAAGTCAGTCAGCGGCAAGAATACGGGCTGGAGCCTTTTTTGATGCAAAGTGAGCAGGTATGTAAAGAGAGCAGAATATAATAACCAGCACGCATAAATTGAGTGTAATAAATGAAAAGAGAGAGACTCTGACCGGTACAAAATCAATATAATAGGACTCCGGATCCAGAGGTATGAAATGATACTTACTCTGCATATAGAGAATAAGCACGCTGACTGCATCACCTATAACCAGCCCGTAAATTGTGATTTTAGTCGCGAGGAGCAAGAACACCCGGCTAATTTGACTCTTATGCGCACCTAATGCGTTCATAAGAGCGATAAATCGTGACTTATCAGCCATCAGAATAAGCATACCCGAGCATAAAGTCACGCATGCTACAATAGTCATCAAAATCAATACCACTATAACATTCATATCCAGCATATCGAGCCATTGAAAATAGGAAGCGCCCGTTTTGCTTACGCTCTCGGTAAGATAAAGCCTGTAAATCTCACCGTCGGAGTAGGCTTTAATAAGTCTGCCGGAGAGGTCTGTCGCTATATCGTCTACATTGTCAAGGTTATCAACGGTAAGAGATATACTTGTGCCTTTGGCAGAGGAGAGTTGACCGAGACTTTGAATCAAAGATAGAGAACCGAATCCGAAATTGTCATCATACGAATCGAAATGAGAGTCAAAAATCGCTGCAACCCTGAGCGGACGTACACGCAACTGATCAGAAATAAAATAAGTATCAATCCGGTCACCGGCTTTAAGATTGAGTTGATCGGCAGTGTTTTTACTTATTATTATGGAATTAACGGTAGAGTCGGAAGCGTAGTCAGGTATATAACCTTGAGTCAGCGATGAAGATATGAAATCGGTAAGCGACTTACCCGTCAGCGACTTAAGGTAAATACCTTTGAAATCATCAGAAGTCTTGAGTATAGCCGGAATAGAAGCCTGAAGAGCAAAATCATTAATACCCGGCGTTTGGTTTAAAATACTCTTTAATGTAGGAGTCAAGGTGACAATGTTGTCATAATTGTCAGACTTGACAGTCACCCCCTCTTCAGTAAACTGAGTAGGATTATACGCGGAGAGTTGGATATGCGGATTAAAGCCGGCCACTTTACGTGTAATCTCATCTTTAAAACCGATGACTATAGCGATAGCCCCCATCATAACGACTACAGAGAGAGCCACAGCGGCAATTGCGACCCTTACGGCCGGAGATGTATGTCCACCTCCGGAAGACAACGAAAGTCGGCGAGCAATAAAGAAAGATACACCCATAAAAAATCTTTTTTTACAAAATTAGAAAAAAATTTGGGAATTATACTTTCAATCATTATCTTTGAGGAATAATAACAGCCGTTAGATTTTTTAATCTCTTGCGCTTTTGAATAATATTTAATCAGGTAAGTAAAATAGATGCACTTAAATTTTACATATATATCGATTAAATATAAATCAGAACTTAACCTTAAACCTGATAACAAAAAACATCTGAAATGGAAGAAAATCTTATCAAGACTTGTCTCCACGACCGCCATGTAAAACTTGGCGCCTTAATGTCACCTTTTGGAGGATTCGATATGCCGATCCAGTATAAAG
>CAMWNR010000140.1 GCA_947175665.1 uncultured Porphyromonadaceae bacterium | reverse complement strand
ATTCGATGCCTATGTTTTTGTCAGCGATCTTATAAAGAGAGCGCGCAGACGCGTCATTCTCGTAGATAACTACATTGACGAGACAGTACTTACACTTATCAGCAAGCGTAATCCGGACGTTCTTGCCAATATCTATACCAAGAAGATTGACAAGACTCTTCGCCTTGATCTGGAACGTCATAATGACCAATACGAACCGATCAACATCCGTACTGCACCGAATATCCATGATCGTTTTTTAGTAATTGACGAGACACTGTATCATGTGGGGGCATCTATAAAAGACCTTGGTAAAAAACTTTTCGCATTCTCTCAAATGGGAACTCCGCCTGAGATTATACTCGACAATCTTTAAGCCTCAATTTAAAATGAGAGATACTATAATGTCGGTGGACTAAAGTGAAAAGAAGAAGCAAAACTTTATTTTCCCTTTTGTTATTTCCATAGATCGGCACACCTCGCTATATACCCTTTAGTTTAGCGCCGTCTATATAGAATTATTGCTGTCGTACATTTGCACTTGACCCATATCTTTTACAGATTGTAAAGCATTGCCTTATATGAGAATCGCTCTTCCATGATACGGCGGGTCTCTCTACGCTTAACAATGCGGAATATCTGACGGCGCAAATTGGCGTCTACCGAATAACGTCCGGGGCCTGTATATGCCATCACCGCACTACCTGCAGCCAGTATCAACTCTATTACCGCCACATCTCCCATCATTAAACTTCCGAGGGCTGTATAACCCATCCACAATGCTGAGATTGTCATTGTAGCGCGTGTGAATATCCCCGGCAGTAACATAAATCCGGCTACTACCGCAAATATGGAGGGTGCACAATATTTATATCCTAATTCTGATCCAATCATAAACCCGCCCAGTATCATCACGATGGCATAGAGCATTCTCATCACCATAACCCTACGGCTGGCGGCCTCTGACATGGATGTATTACCGAATGCCAAACGCAGTGCTCTGCCGGATTTCTGCTTGGCGATCTCACTGCTCTCCCTGTAAACTCTACGACGTAGTGCGCTAAGAGCACCATCTGCACTAAATGTACCCGCCGCCGAAGCCGCCGGATTCACATTTAAAACTGCTACCTTTGCGTTCATGTTATTGCGTGTTTTAAGGGTTAGACATTCGCGCAACAGGATTCTCAATTATCGTATCAAATCACCTGTTACTCTTAATAAACAATAGGTATTTCAAAAAGTTACGCCTGAAATGTTAAAATTTTTACTTTTTATTAATTTTTTTGGTCAAGTACAAAAGTCCGTTACAAGTGTTAAAATAATACCCGAACATATTTTGCGGTGCAACATCCCGCGTAGCGGGATTTCAGCATAGGCACGTATCAGAGGAAAGGCATTTGCCTTTCCTCTGATACGTGTACCCGCTCGGCCAGCCGGCTACGCATATCGGTGCATTCTGTATATGCCGCGATGATTAAAATAATTTTTGTTAACTTTCATTATTTATTTGCGCGATTGAAGTTTTGGTAGTAATTTTATAACCGCGATGGATGCGTATCGGCACTATCTGCCCGATATCCCACCAGCCACTTACATTAACCTGCATCAAATGAATCGAATAGCAAAACTATATTTCCGCTACGGCACTATGGGTTCGGCAAAGACAGCCCTCCTGCTCACTACCGCTTATAATTTTGAAGAGCGTGGCCTGAACTATATCTGCCTTAAACCCGTGATCGACACCCGCGACAAGAAAAATGTAATCAAGAGTCGTATCGGTATCGAGAGGGAGTGTAAATGGATTTATGACCATACCGACCTGTATGATATGATGCGCAATCTTATCAAGGAAGATCTTCAGGCTGCCCCGGCATGGGTACTCGTTGATGAGGCTCAGTTTCTCTCTGCGCCTCAAGTCGATCAACTCGCGGCTGTAGTCGATGATTTCGGGTGCAATGTGGTTTGCTACGGTCTGCGCACCGACTTTCAGGGTAACCTCTTTGAGGGTTCTAAACGACTCTTTGAAATGGCGGATACCATCGATGAGGTTAAATCTACATGTACCTGCGGACGTAAAACCATTATGAACGCCCGTATAGACAGCAAAGGAGAGATTATTACCGAGGGTGAACAGGTGGAAATCGGTGGTAATGACCGCTACGTGGCCTGCTGTCGTAAATGCTGGAGAAACAAGAAAATCGCCAAAATGAGCCGCAATCGTCTCCCCTTTCCCGATCTCGACTGAATTTTATTAATACATTTAAGTAACTACTGACTATCTACCTAAAACACCTCGATTTATTATGACCTTAGATCAGAATACCCGCAATGCCATCATCGACCTTATGAAACGCGAGGTCGTACCTGCTGTAGGATGTACCGAACCGGCTGCCGTATCGCTTTGTATAGCAAAGGCTACTGAATTGCTCGGTGCTTTACCGGATTCGATATCAGTGCGCCTTAGCACCAATATTCTTAAAAACGCTATGGGCGTAGGTATTCCCGGCACCGGCATGATCGGCCTCCCTATCGCTATCGCTCTCGGTGCTATTATCGGGAAATCGGAATATGGCCTCGAAGTGCTCCGCGATGTAACCCCGGAGGCGGTAGAACGTGGCAAGGAGTATATCGCTACCCATAATATCGATATTAAACTGTTCGAAAACGCCCCCTCAAATCTGCATATAGATGTAGAGGTCGCTCACGATACCGATCGGGTAAGAGCCACAATTTCGCGCGAACACACTAATTTTATTTATATCGAAAAGAATAGGTCTGTAATTCTTGATGAGGATCTCTCCTCAGCATCTCCTGATACGCAAACTCCCGCCGAAGAGAACAAGGATGTACAGTTAAATCTGCGCATGGTATGGGATTTCGCCACCGGCTCCCCTATCGAGGAACTGGATTTTATACTTCAGGCCCGCGATCTCAACAAGGCGGCCGCTGAGGTAGCCCTTGCTCAGGAATACGGACACTCGCTCGGCTCTACCATGCGCATCAAGGGTGGCGCTCTTTTTGGCGATACCCCGCTGGCTCATATTATATCTTGGACCTCCGCTGCTTGCGATGCCCGAATGGGTGGAGCCCCGATACCGGTTATGTCTAACTCAGGGTCGGGCAACCAGGGTATCTGCGCCACAATGCCGGTAGTAAGTTATGCCGAAGATATTCACGCCTCTGATGAGCAACTTATCCGCGCCCTGATACTCAGCCATCTCACCAGCATATATATCAAGCAGAGTCTGGGCAGACTCTCCGCCCTATGCGGATGCGTGGTAGCATCTACGGGAGCCTCCTCCGCGCTGGTATACCTGATGGGGGGAGAATATGAGCAGATGGTGGCCGCTGTCAAGAATATGGTAGCCAATCTTACCGGCATGATATGTGATGGTGCCAAACCCTCATGTGCCATGAAGATCAGTTCGGGGGCCTCTACAGCCACAATGTCGGCCATGATGGCTATGGAAGGTCACTGCGTATCTTCGGCCGAAGGTATTATCGATGAGGATGTAGACCGCACCATACGCAACCTGACCTCTATCGGTCGCGATGCGATGATCGCCACAGACCTCTACGTTCTCGACATAATGACCTGCAAGTAGCAACCTGCGGGCGAGAGTAAAAAACCGCCGAAAAATTCTGCAGGACACTTGCATATAAGCAAACTATTTATTAACTTTGTGCGATTATTCCGCCAAGGTACGAATAAGAGTGCCTGATAACAAGCACCACCCAACGGATCAACTTTTAAATATATTAAGTTTTCGATGTACGCAATCGTAGAAATCAATGGACAGCAGTTCAAGGCTGAAGAAGGCAAGTACCTGTATGTTCACTATCTCGGCGAAGAAACAAAGCAGGGCGATGCAGTCGCTTTTGACAAAGTGCTTCTTCTTGATGCCGACGGCGATGTTAAAGTCGGTGTGCCTGCCGTAGAAGGCGCAAAAGTAGAATGTGAAGTACTCGAACCCCTCGTTAAGGGTGAGAAAGTAATCGTTTTCAAAAAGAAACGTCGTAAAGGCTATCGCCGTAAAAACGGTCACCGCCAGTACTTCTCTAAAGTGCTTATTAAAAATATCGTTAACGCTTAAATTATTCACTCTCAGATATGGCACATAAAAAAGGTGTCGGTAGTTCTAAGAACGGCCGCGAATCAGAAAGCAAACG
>CAMWNR010000139.1 GCA_947175665.1 uncultured Porphyromonadaceae bacterium | reverse complement strand
AAAGTTTTAAAAATTAGCGATAAAGAAATTGCGTTTTCTGCGAAATCCGGTGGCAGGATCAAGAAAACGGCAGTATATCAGACAATCCCCAACGGATAAGTATATATGATAAAGACCGAAAAGAGAGGCACCATATTTTTTATAAACGGTCAGAGGATAATCAGAGAGAATGTAAAGAGCGACAGAAGTGCCGATTATATATATCTAATTTCAGGTGAAGAGATACCCGCATGGCAAGTATCTCTAAACAACGGTATAATAAGTTATCAGAAAGATAAGGCGCAAAAGCGTGCCATGTCAAATATAGGCGCATTCCCGGTAGAAGAAGTGTTTCTTGTAAAATACAATGATGGTTCTAAAGATCTCTTTACAGATTTCGACAGTATCCAGGTAGTCGAGGAGACTGACAATAATGAAAATGCAATGCTTAAGGTAGTTTTCCATGAAGTATTACGCGGGGAGTCGCTTAGTGATATCGCAGAAAAATATGGAGTGGATGTAAATAAGATTAAGGAATGGAATGAACTGCCGGATGCCTTTAATTCAGGTACCACATTAAAAGCGGGCACTCAACTTATGCTTCAAGTCAAACAGTAATCATCTTTATTATATCCCAAGAATCATACATATTCGTTAAACCTTGCTAAGCAACTGAAATGAAACATACTCATCATATTTGGGGAATTCTCGTTATTCTTGCGCTACCTGTACTTAGTTTTGTAAGTTGTAACGGTGGTGCTGACTTAAATCGCCTGATAGAAGAGAGAGACTCACTAAGAGATCTATCGGCTCAACAGACCAGAAGATTATCAAGACTTGATACATTGATCTCAAGCATAAATATAAGTTTGGATACGATAGCCTCAGGAGAAGCAGGGATATTTGTAAACGGAGTATCGGAAGCAACCGATAAAAAAGGACAGATTTTAGGAAATATCTCAAGGCTCTCCACTCTCATTGAAAAACAGCGTGCTCAGATCGAACTACTTGAAAAACGATACGTGCAGTCTGAAGATGAGGAGATTCCTGACGATAATATACGCAGGATGATAGATAACTTCAAGCGTCAACTGGCTGACAAAGACAAGCAGATAGCAGCACTTAAAGAGGAGATTTCGCGCAAGGATGCTGATATAAGCAGAATGACGCAACGTATAGGACTGCAGACACAGACCATCGCAGAACTTGACAAGCGAAATGCCGCCCAGACAGAAGCGTTAAAGCGTCAGGATGCTATGTTAAATCATTGCTATATGGCAATAGGCACAAAAAAAGAACTCGAAAAGAAAGGGATAATAAAAAAAGGGAAAGTTCAACCTAATTCCTCGTTTGATCGGTCTAATTTCGCAAAAGTAGATATCCGTACATTTACTGAGATACAGTTTAACGCCAAGCGTCCTCGTATTCTTACGCCTATGCCGTCAGAATCATATTCTCTTACTACTGATGGAAATAAGACCTATACCCTCCATATAACTAATCCTACCAACTTCTGGAAAGTATCAAACTATCTCGTAATACAGACCGAATAATAGTAAATAACCATTTAACTTAAAGGTTAATAAACATCTGAAATGAAGAGTAATTTCATCACAATCATTATTCTATTTTGTTTCGGTATGGAAACCTACGGTAATACACCGGCCGGTACGGAACAAATAAAAATAGAGAATGAGATAGTCCTTAAAATTCTCACTCAGAAAGAGGCGGAATTAAAAGTAGAGGAAGCAGGCTACTCTCTACAATCTCATACGGTAGAAAGAGGAGAGAGTTGGGAGTCAATAGCAAACTCTTATGGTGTCACTACCGAAGTGCTGAAATGCCTTAATGCTCAAGAAGAATTTTGCCTTACCGGCCTCGAACTTAATGTGCCTGTAATCACGAACAAGAATATCAAGACCGAACAATCTACCGGATATATTGATCGGGTTACAGAATCGTATTTCACCTCTGCCCGAAATCAGGTGACACGCGGCAACTATAAAGAAGCGGTAAAGACATACGACCATATTATCAAAACGAGTCCCGGTATCGAAGCATACTATGAGAGAGCATTTGCTCAGTATAAAAGAGGGAAACTAAAGTTGGCACTAAATGACTTAGAGCATGTGAAGAGTTACCCGGGATATGAAGATATCTACCCAGATTCTGATGAACTGCTTCAGAGCATTAAGAAAGAGATAGAATATAAAACTGCACGGCGCAATCAACTATGGGGTAATATACTCGGTACCGTGCTTAAGACAGGTTTGGAGATAGGAAATGCTTATCTAAATGCCAAGTATGGCACGACTCAGTGGAATAATAATTCATACCTCCCCTCTTATACTTCGGGATCATCTACCTTCTCCACATACGGGGGTGGAATGGGCGCGGTTACGCCCTCTTCCTACCAGTTTCAGATACCAGACTGTCTCGATTTTACAAAATATGATTTAGCCGGACAAATACAGATTACTTACGATCAATATGGCAATGCCATGTATTCTAATCCTAAAGCGGCCGAGGCATTGCGGAAGATGAATAGTGATTTTGCAAATTACATGTACGGTTCTGGTTTTTTCACCAATGGAGGAGCAATCGGATATTCAACAATGTTACAGATGAATTCAGACATGAGGATGGCATCTATGTATGCCGATTCGCTGGAAACACCGCAATATTTTACATCTGATACATACTCCTCTGTAGATAATGAAGAGGGTACGTCTACAAATATTTCATCATCCTCATCATATTCTTCATCTTCATCCTCATCATCAAATAATTATCCGCAGATCAAATCACTGCTCGGTACATACGATAACTATGTAGATTTACTGATGAAAATGAAGAATGGATATTCTACTTACGATGAGGGTTCAAAGCAAAGGATTCAGACAGCCATGCGTAACATAAGGAATCAATTAAATAATCAATACGGATACAACCTTAACCCATCTTCTATGGAGTCGTGGTAATCTGGAGAAATAGATCAAAAAGTAGTAAGTAAGTAATGAAAATTAATGTGTAAATAAAACTTAAAGATTTTTGAGATAATTTCCATGCGGAGCGAAGGAAGATACTTTGTATCTGACTGAGTGACAATTGGAAATTAGCCAAAAAGATTAAGTTTTATTACACAAGATATTCTATTACTACTTAATTTCATAATATCGTTTAATTTTCATTACTTACTTAGAATAATTAAATAATAGTAAATTATGAATCGATTCTTAACCTTTTCATTCGCACTGGGCTTAAGTGTAACAGCCCTTGCTGCAGACTCAACAAAAGAGCATCTTGTAGAGCGCGGTGAGACACTTGAAAGTATTGCCCAAAATTATGGACTCAGTGTCACTCAAATTTTGGAACTGAATCCATCGGCAAAAGATTTCTTTTATGCGGGTATGGTGCTGGAATTACCTGAAAATTCAGCGATCAGCACAAACGTAGCGCAAGAAACTCAAAACAATGAGAGTAATACAAATTATTACACTCCAGAAAACAGCAGAGTAACCATGGATAATTCTAATCAGAATAGAATTAAATCCCAAATTCAATCTGCCGACTCAGCAATGGTTAAGCCGACTGAAAATCAGAATGAAAACGAAGAAAAAGGATTATTTGAAAAGGGTAAAACATTTTATGGCTTTGATATAGCGTACCTTTTCCCAAAAGGAGGTGCCAATTTCGCCACGGGTGATTATAATACAGGACTTTCCGTAGGTTATAACTTCTCAATGGAATACACTATAAAGGCAGGTCATTATTTTCTTGATAATCTATATGCTCAGGGAGGACTCGGTTTCGGGTTGATGGAGAATAGCATTCAGACCTCTATAAGAGGCCAAGGTGATAGGGAAAAGTATGAAACCACCACATATTATATTCCCTTATTGTTACGAGGAGGTTACACCTTACCAATAACACAACAGATCGGATTCCGGGGATATACGGGACCAACTGTCAGGTTTAATTTAGCCACAAAATATAAACATAATGGTGAGAAAATAGAAAATAAAAATAATAAAGTAACTGTTAATGCCAGTTGGGATTTTGGTGCCGAGTTGGTGTTATACTGCTTTAACATAGGTTTTTCATATCAACTTGGATTAAACAAAACTGAATATGAGTTCTCATCTTCTCCAAGTGGTATTTGGAATGTATATCTGGGAATAATGTTCTGATAATACAGACATAAATTATTATATTTCTAATATATTTTTGTCGAACAAAAAAATATTAGTAATTTTGTATTGTATTGTTGAGCGTCTTCAGATTGCAAGGCAATACAATTTTTTGTTGTAAGAAGCGTTTCATGCTTTATCCTTTACTCTAAAATCGCCAAAT
>CAMWNR010000138.1 GCA_947175665.1 uncultured Porphyromonadaceae bacterium | reverse complement strand
CTTACTGTAAAGAAATGGGAAAATCCCAACATTTGGAATAACCCGAATGAAGCATACGGAGACTATAATGTATTCCTCCTTAAAGGCGCAAGTATTACATACAATAATAATACTTACGACTGGAATTCACAAAACTCAAGTCGACCTGTATTCCAACCTTCTACAAATGACCGATTCAATGGTGAAGATGGATGGTTGGTACTTAATAAGGTAAAATTCAACCAGAAAGAATTCGGTATTGTTCGTGCTCATAAAACAAGCAAATCACAGTATGATGCCTCGAGCGAAGGTCACAGTAAAGGTTGGATCTGGGCTAAAACTGCCGATAACAATACTGTAGATGCTCAGATTGTTACCGAAGCCGCATACGAGAACTATGGCGGTGGTAAAAACTTTATGGCTGCATCTACCGGTACATACGATGTTTACTTCAACCCCAAAACTATGCAGATCATCTTCGGCGGTTCTTACGCTTGGCAGTTGTATGGTAATATCAGCGGTGACCATGGCGCATACGAACCTCTTGATCTGAACAATGACCCCGAAAATCCTGATCTCTGGACAATCGAGTTGGCAAATGTACATGGTGGTAGATTCACTTTCCGTCATTCAGATCCTACAGAAGATACCGGTTGGAGAGTTGTCGGTTCCAAGCAGAATGCTGCCGATCAAAACAGCAATCTCGTAAAGGGTAACGGCGTTTATCCCGGTTCTGATGAAAATCTTGAAGACTGGATTTCTTCTCTCGATGGTTCTGCTAAATTGATTTTCAATGAAAGAGACCTTACTCTTACAGTAGAAGGTGCCACTGAGGCTGCAACTCCGCTTCGTGTCCGCTTCACATTTGAATCAGGTGAGGTTTACGAAGACTATGACGGCTTGCTCCGTATTCAGAACAAGAATCCCTACAGCCACGATAATGAGGTAGAAGATCATAAGCATGGTGCGACTATCGAAGTACTTATGTCTGACGGTTCAAGAAAGTATCTCGTAAGCGGATTAGGTGCTGAAGGTGAATTCACCTTAGGTGTTAATCAGCCTCTTGTACTTTCAAACGAGAAGCAGACAATTTACTTCAACTTCGGTGAAGATATGCTCGCTCCGGAAAGCACATTCAACTTCGCGCTCAACTGGGCCGACATCGACAACGCAACAATTACTATCCGTAAGGTAGGTGATTATGTAGATGTTGATCCCAATGGTTACTTCCGCTATCTTGTACACGGTAACGTTTGGGGTACTAACAACTGGGATGATGTAGCAGAGTTGCTTAAAGTTGATGATGACTGGTATGTTGCAAGAAACGTAGCAATCGACGGTACCAACTTCGGTATAATTCTCGCCAACGCTGAAGGCGACCAATATCAGGGTAATGATGGTAAGACTTCACGCGGCTGGTGGTACGGTACACCTGATGATTACTACATCAACGATGGTAACGTACACAAATGTGTTAATGAGTTTAATTATGGTGAGGGTAAAGGCCACAACCTCGTACTTGGTCAGGCCGGTACTTACACTATCTACTTCTCACCCACTCTCGAAGAGATTATCGTTTACGGTAACTACGCTCCCACTAACTTCGGTACTCTCTACTTTGTAGACCGTAAGTTTGAGAACGTAAATGTAATCGGTAACGTACACGGTTATGCATACAACAACGAAGGTGTTGACCCCGCAGGTGGTGACAACTCTATGGAGGATGTACTCGCAAAATGGGCAGGTACAAAACTCAACAGACTTGATGACTCTCATCCCCTCTACTCAATGGTCGATGGTGAGAATGTATCAATCTACTCATTTGAATTTGACCTCAACCGCTTCCCGCGCGTAATCTTCAACAACGGTAACAGCGGTATCCCCGGTCTTACTAACCAGACACGTAACTTCCGCGCTATCGCAAACGGTGTCTATTACATGGACGATGAGTTGCTCCCGACCAACTACTATGTAGTTGACCCCAACGGTGATGCTGACCTTCTCCTCTATCCCAATGAGTATGATCAGACTGTAACCAACACTATCTATGTAGATGTAGATGGCTTTACAGAATACATTAATAAGAACGCAAACAACCAGATTTCATTCTCAATCGCATGGGAGAAAGATGGTCACCGCTATGTAACAACCGGTATCCGCGGTACTACTACAGGTGTATTTGTAGAGATCGCCGGTAAGAAGTATATCCGTCTTACTCTTGCTGAGGCTGCCATCCCCAATGGAACCAAGATGGAACTCTATGTTTGGGAAGGCACCAATAAGTTGGAATATGCCAACAAGTGCGGTGTAGCAGGCCATACTCACGGCATCTATGTAGATGGCGAGGGTGCTGACAAGGATGATTACACTTGTACAAACGATGACCGTGTGCTCGCATTCCAGAATGTAACATACGTAAACGGTGGTATCTACAAGCGTGGTCAGGCAGAACCCGATAACATCTACGAAGTAATGAAACCCTCAAAGGTTGAAATCTTCTCTGCAGGTGCAGGTCTCTTCTTACCCCCTGTTTCAACTACCGGTAGTAAAATTGCAGTTCCCTCAAGTGAACTTACTGCTGACGAAAATCTCTGCTATACCTTTGAAGGTGTAACTGTAGATTCTGACTTCAAATTTAAAGTTCAAATTGGTGAAAATACATATTGGTATGTTTACGATCCGAATACTACAACCAATATGCGTCCGATGCAGCGTTATAACGCAAACTCTACCGAGGTTGAAAACTTCAGCGGATACTATCACATCCAGAACCCCTCTTCATATAGCCACATAGAGAAGTATAACATCACCTTCGACTGGTTGAACCACGATGTATATGTTGTACCTGTAGGTAACGAGCCCGGTTTCAAGATGCAGCATCTCGATCCTCAGTTCTATGAGTATAACCACTATGTAGTAAGAGGTCTCCCCGATGAAGGTAGTTGGAATTTCGGTAAGGGAGATCAGATCACTACAGTTGCTATGCCCTCTACTACTCTTCTTGTAAGCCATGAGTCTGCATTTGGTGGTGTAAATTCAGTTAATGAAGACCACTTCGCTGCAGTTAACGTAACAGTTGCTCCTAAGGCCGACTATTCTCAGTACTTCAGCAGCGGCACCAAAAACAAACAGGCTGTTATCGGCAAGTTGGCTCCGCTCACTGCAGAAGATGGTACAACATTTACTCCTAA
Source organism: uncultured Porphyromonadaceae bacterium (assembly GCA_947175665.1). Classification (GTDB taxonomy): domain Bacteria; phylum Bacteroidota; class Bacteroidia; order Bacteroidales; family Muribaculaceae; genus Lepagella. The sequence continues at coordinate 1,221 of CAMWNR010000138.1, read as the reverse complement.
CAGATCAGTTGCCGACGTTAAGGCATTTACAGCAGGTCACTACACTGTAGGTGTTGAGTCTGGTAACATCGAAGAAAACGGTGCCGTTATCTTCAAGCGTCAGCGTGCTAACTTCGATATGATTGTTACTCCTACAGTAGAGTCTATCGGTCTTTCTATCAACGGTAACCTTATCGTTCCTGAGTTTACTGACGGTGATTACACTTATGTACCCGATGCTAAACCTCTCTATATTGTAGTTGATCCGAAGAAGGTTTACACTTCAGGTAACCTCAACGGTACTCAGATCAAGTGGGATCCCGCTAAGCGTACTTACATGCATGCTTACATGGCTGACAACGATCAGGTAGAAGTTTACTTCCGCATTGATGCCAAGCAGGGTCAGGAACCGCAGGCTCAGGCTCGTTCTATCGTACGTCGCGAAGCATCAGCAGATGCTCCCGATGTAAATGCCGGCACAGGTGTAGTACCTGAGGGTTATACCAAGTATGACATCTACAATTCTCTCAACAATGACAACCTTGGTCTCACAGAGGGTTCTACAGAGCCAGCCAAAGTATCATTTGTTGTTAAGCAGAACGGTATCGTAGGTCACCCGCAGACTGTAAATGTATATGCAGCACTCCCCGCAAATGTACCCACTGCAGTTGAGGAGATCGAACTCCCCGAAGATGAGGTACTCGGTGCTGAAGGTGAAGAAGTTGTTTACGACATCAACGGTATCCGTGTTGACGCAGAGAACCTCGCACCCGGCGTATACGTAGTAGTTAAAGGCGACAGGACAGAAAAGGTCTACATCAAGTAAATCTCCCCTGTCTCCCCAATAAAAAAGGCTCCGCGCTCTAAGCGCGGGGCCTTTTCCTTTTTCCCCTCCCCTCCAAAAAAATGCATCGATGTGAGCGGGAAATTCAGACATTTTGAACTTTTGGAATTTTTAATGGGAACTTTTTGGAATTTTTAGGGTACGGAACTTTTTCATTGATGCCTGCCGGCATCAATGTTTTGCACTGAACTTTACGGAATTTCACGGAACTTTTTTGTTTATATTCAGGTTTGTCGCTAAAATACTGCGCGGGCGCTTGCTCCGCTCGCGCAGACGGAACAACACGGAATCACATCGATAAAAAGTATTCTATCGGCTTAATGATAGTATTGCCGGTAATTATGCATCATATTAAATACAACATCATATTACATACAGCACGGGCGATAGTTCCGTGT
>CAMWNR010000137.1 GCA_947175665.1 uncultured Porphyromonadaceae bacterium | reverse complement strand
CATACATTACTGGGGTGATACAGAATCCACATGGCCGGGCGTGGCTATGACTGCAGTGAAAGGAGCCGCTAACATCTGGGAATATACAGTGCCCGCTGGCACTACCGGTATCCTTTTCAATGCCGGTGACGGTGATGCGTCTAAAACTGACGATATGTATGCCATTCCTAATCATGTATATACCACAGCCGGTGATCAAGGTGTCTACGGTGGCTCAACCGACCCTGTAGATCCCACCCCCTCTTCTTATCCCAAGAACTTATATCTGCTCGGAAATCTCGAAGGACTCTCTTGGGCTTCCGCTCACGGTATTGCACAGAATACTTCTGACAACGGAGTATACCGATGGAATGACATAACATTTGACGATTCAAGCGATGGTTTCGCCTACTTCTCTTTCCTGACTCAGTTAGATAAGGTTGATGGTGATTGGACGCTCGCTAACGACTCCGATAGATATGGTGCAGCCACCGACGATGAACTCATCGACATCTCTGTTCCCACTTCGATAGTACGCTATCCCGTCAATGTGAATGCTATGGGTGCTAAAGCGTGGAAGGTTAAACCGGGCAAATATAGCCTCAAGGCCGATCTTGCTAATCTTAAACTGACACTCTCTACCACTACCGGTGTCGCAGAAACCGTAATATACGATGATGCCGATGCCATCTACTTTAACCTGCAAGGTGAACGTGTGAATAACCCCACAACAGGTATCTACATTAAGGTTACTAACAATAAAGCATCTAAGGTGTATTTAAAATAATAATATATCATATCGCCCTTAACGGGGACCATTAATAAGACACAATATTGAGTCAGTAACGCTCAATATTGTGTCTTTTTTATTGAACTTTTATCCCGTTTATGTTGTATAATGTTAAAAATAGATTTTAAAAATCAATGCTTCTGATTATTTGTGGCATTAATTTTCACTATTAAAATTATATTTTACTAAACCGGAGCGCTCCACCGCATTCAGTGTTTTGAATATTGAGTGACCCTCCTGAAATTTATTGATTTGCGTATGAATTTTTATAATCTGTTACTGATGCTGAGCCCTGCGGCAGAACATGCAGCCAAGGAAGGTGCTAAAGTTCCGGTAGTGGAATTACACGGTGTCACCGAAGAGAGTTATTATACTGTGGCCAAAGTGATTATGACGGCTGTAAATTGGTTGCTCTCTCTGGTGGGTCTCGAACATAATAATTTTATATTCACCACTGTATACGCCATTCTGGTATTCTTAATATCAATCCTGATAGGTCAGGCTGCCAAGTGGCTGATACTCCTTGCTGTAAACCACCTCTCCAAGATTGTGAAGTATGATGTATATCTCCGGTTGAGAGACTCACATTTCTTTACCAAACTATCACGCATCATACCGGCTATAGTATTCCTTATTTTCCTGCAATTTACTCTTACCGGCAGGCAAACTCTCACAGAGTGGCTTTCGAGATTGACATGGATTTATATATTGTTTGTCATTGCCAATTCACTCAATACTCTTGCAATGGTGATCTGGAGTCATGTGGATTCGCGTGAAAACAAGAAAAAACTACCTCTCAAGGGTCTTGTACAATTGGTAAAAGGTATTATCTGGATCCTTTTTGCCATAATTGTGATCGGGGTTATAGTCAACAAATCTCCAGCGTCTTTACTGGCCGGCCTCGGTGCTTTTGCCGCTGTACTTATGTTGGTATTCAAGGATTCGATACTCGGTGTGGTGGCCGGTGTGCAACTGTCGGAAAATGATTCGCTACATGTAGGAGACTGGATTAAAGTACCCGGCACTGACGCTAACGGCAACGTAATAGAAGTAACCTTAACATCTGTAAAGGTTCAGAACTTCGATAAAACGGTCACCACCCTCCCCCCGTACAGTCTTATCTCCGGGTCATTTACCAATTATCGACCCATGCAGGTCACTAACACCCGACGTATCTGCAGATCATATATGATTGATTGCGATTCGGTACTCCCCTGCGATGACACTATGCTCGACAACTACGCTAAAATACCGCTGCTCACAGATTGGATTACAAAAAAACGTGCTCAGAAAGCAGCCGGCAAGGAAGAGAATGTGTTTAACTCGGAGGGTCTTGTTGACGGTTCGATCGATACTAATCTCGGTGTGTTCCGTGCTTACGTAAAATTATATCTTGATGCCAATGCTCATATCAGTCACGACCCTGCCGATGATTGCTTTATCTCTACTTTGGCTCAAACCTCTGTAGGAATACCCTTGCAGGTATATTGCTTTACAAGCACATCCAAATGGTTGCCCTACGAGGCGATACAATCTTCTATCTTCGAGCATATCGCAATCATGATGGGACGCTTCCACCTCTATACTTACGAAAACGCGTCCGGCCGTGACGAGATTGTAAATGGTGTACTCGAAGCAGGAGCCGATCCCGCTCTCTTCTTCGGCCTGCCATATCCTTTCTTACAAAAGGGTGGCACTCCCGAGGCTCCGGCATCACCGTACCCTACTTCGCCGAGAGATATTTCAATATCCGTCACTCCTACTCCTGATGCTCCGTCTGCCTCCAAGAGCGGTAGTAACGGTAATTACTCCGCGCCTGCCGCGCCAACCGCTCCAGCCTCTGATGCCAAATCTTAAATATTCTATTAATTGCCCAATTATACAAAATGAAGGCCGAGATAATCCTCGGCCTTCATTTTGTATAAATTAAAGTAATATTAGAAACCTTACTTATATCGATTATATATTTCCGTACCCATCTTTTTAGCCTTATCTATATCTTTTGGATTATTCGGATCTACACCATACTTCTTTAAATCCGGGATAACTATTCTCGTGCCGGGGCGGATACGGTTGGGATGGCCTAAGATTTTCTCATTCTCTTTATAAATATATGGCCATAGATGATAATTGCCATAATGCTTCTTGGCCATTGTAGTAAGATAGTGGGTGGTGGTTATCGTATCGTAAGTAACCTTTGTATCTGAAGGTTTGGTCGGTACTACATTTTCGGGTACCACATCTTCTACCATATCGGGCACTCCATCCTCTGCTTCATTCAGGTCGTTGCCCTCCATAGCCAGTTGAGCCTCGGTGTTATCAGCATTATCAATATCATCATCTTGACCCAATATCCTGACAGTGTCTTGAGGTACTTCCTCTTCACTCTTAGGGGTATTATGATTAAACACTCCTCTTCCCCAGTTGGCGAAGTCTTCGTTAACCCACCATAATACTGCTATACCTATAAGGAAGATTATCAACGCGCCAATCATACCCCAGATAAATCCATTGCCAAAACTACGCCCGGATCTAACCTTTACCGAAACAGGCCTATATTCGGATACCGTGTGCGATTTTTTCTCTTTCGCATTTTGATTCTCTTCTGATATTCTATGCCGGATAATTTCTTCAGCCCCAGTATCATCATTATCGACCGGCTCTGGATCGACAGTTTTGTCTCCTACTATTTCTTCACTGGCATGCTCCGCATCATCAGATTGCGATCCCTCTGAAGCCGTATTATCGGTCTCATCCCCCACAAGGTGTACCCCGGCGGATTCTTCATGTTCGACATCGGTTTCGGAATGCCCGGAAGCATCCAGTTCTATCTCATCATTATCATCAATAATCTTATCAGAAGTTTGGTCGACGTTCTCATCGGAATCCTGATCTGAATTTTCTACAGTACTGTTGTCGTCACTGTCGTCGTCACTGGCATCGGTACTCTCCATTATTTTTTCAATATCAGGATACTCCTTGACTAACTCATCTCTCTTTTCTTCCTCTAAAATAATCTCTTCCCTCTCAGTTGTGGCGAGGATTTGATTACCTTCGGCCTCCGCTGTCATCAAATCCTCTTCGAGAATCTCCTCATCAAGTTCAATGGTCTCAAACATCTCGAATGGAGCATTGACGGCTTCAGCCAATTCTTTAGCCGGAATGAACACTACCTTACCGTGAGCAGGTATCTCATTGTCGGTACCAGAAGTGACATCCACACTTTTGCGAGCCTCCATCATTGATACCTTAAATACCCCGAGGCCGTTGATCTTGACGCTCTCTCCATTTTCCAAGGCCGCAGAAATATTTCGGAAAAATGATTTGAGTACCTCCTCGCAAATCTTTGTATCTTTCCCGCTCTTTTCGGCTAATAATGCTATCAGACGGGATAATGTTATCTTATTGTTCATCTTAATTTAAACCCCTCTCCTCTAATGGGTATATTATATACTATCGCTTATCGTATGCGGACGCATTGACTTTTTGCGAATAAGTTTGTAATCTCTATTTTACCTTACCTTTAAGTATAGCAGAAGGTTTGAAGCCGACTACTATCTTTGGAGGTACAAGCAAACGCCGCCCTGATGCCGGATGATTTGTAATCCTTTCCTTACGCTTCTTGGATTCAAATTGCCCGAATGTTGGTATCACAACAGTATCCATTTCTACCAAGGCATCCGCTATCAAACCGAAGGCAGTATTAAGCAGATTCTGCACATCTTCCTTAGTGTTACCACACTCTGATGCAATATTTTCAATCAATGTCTTATTATCCATCTATAATAACTATGTCAATAATCTAACTAATTTACAAATATAAGCATAAATCCCTAAAAATAATACATAAATAAGTAAGTAATGAAAATTAAACGATATTATAAAGGTAAGTAGTAATCGAATATCTTGTGCAGTAAAACTT
>CAMWNR010000136.1 GCA_947175665.1 uncultured Porphyromonadaceae bacterium | reverse complement strand
TTCTCCTTTACTCTTCCCCCTTACCTCTTCCCTTTTCCCTTCTCCTTTACTCTTTTCCCTTACCCCTTTCCCTTTCCTCTTACTCTTTCCTCTTACTCTTTCCTCTTCCTCTTACCTTTCCCCGATGGCTTTCGGCGCAGTTTTTTTGTTTAAGATCTGAGCCTTTAGCGAAGATTAATTTACCCCTTTAGCGCGAGCACGGTCGCAAGCAGCCTGGAGCAGAGGCGGGCAAGCAGGCCCGCTGCCGAGGGGGCCGGGGAGGGACCCGTCGCGCGGCCCTTGCGGCTCAGTAGGTTTGGCCGTAGTTGTCGCGGTCGAGGGCGCGGTAGCCGATTGCTTCGGCGAGGTGGGTGCTTAGGATCGGGGCGTCTACACACTCCTCTGCCGGGAGTCTCGAAGAGTAGTCGAGGTCGGCTATGGTGCGGGCTGTGCGAAGTATGCGGTCGAAGGCTCGCGCTGACATGCTCAGCCTTTCCATCCGCTCTTTGAGGCGCTTGAGCCCGGCCTCGTCGGGCCATGCGTAACGGTGTATCAGCCGCGAGTTCATCTGGGCGTTGCAGTGTATGCCGTTCTCATCTTTGTAACGGAGTGACTGCACATTGCGGGCGGCAATTACCCGGTTGCGTATCTCTGCCGAACTCTCCCCTTGCTCCTGAGATGCCAGTTCATCAAATTCGACCGGCTGTATCTCTACCTGTATGTCAATGCGATCCATCAGCGGACCGGAAATCTTATTCATGTATTTGGATACCTGTCCGGGCAAACAGGTGCATCTCCTCTTCGGATGACCGTAATACCCGCACGGACACGGATTCATTGAGGCTACAAGCATAAACGAAGCGGGATAATTTACCGTATATTTCGCTCTCGATACGGTGATTTCCCTATCTTCTATAGGCTGACGCAATACTTCCAATACCGATCGGGGAAATTCCGGAAATTCATCCAAGAAAAGGACTCCGTTATGGGCAAGTGAAATCTCTCCGGGCATAGGACTCATACCTCCTCCTACCAGCGCCACCGGTGAGACCGTATGGTGGGGAGTCCGGAAGGGGCGCACTGTCAGTAACATCGAACCCCTCGATAGTTTGCCGGCTACGGAATGGATTTTTGTCGTTTCAAGCGCCTCACCCATACTCAGCGGCGGGAGAATTGTGGGCAGTCGTTTCGCAAGCATTGATTTGCCGGCTCCCGGAGGACCGACCATAAGTAGATTATGGCCGCCGGCACATGCTACCTCAAATGCTCTTTTCACACTCTCCTGCCCCTTCACTTCCGAAAAATCGTAATCAAAGATTGAGGAAGAAGCGGCAAATAATGCCCTGGTATCGATTTCCGTGGCCTTTGGAGCCTCTTTGTCGCCCATGATGATACTTATCACCTCCCGGAGCGTTCTGACCCCGTAAACAGCCACATTATTCACTACAGCCGCTTCGGTGACATTATCAATAGGAACTATCAGTCTTTTTATCCCCATCTGGCGCGCACGTATCGCTATGGGGAGCGCGCCCGGTATAGGGAGTACTGAGCCATCGAGCGATAATTCCCCGATAAACATATACTCCTCCAATCCTTCTACAGGTATTCTCTCGTCAGCGGCAAGCATCCCTATCGCCATAGGGAGGTCAAACCCGGCACCCTCTTTTTTCACATCTGCCGGGGCGAGATTTACCACCACATTCTTACGCGGCATTTCTGCTCCGGAATGTTTGAGCGCACTTATTATGCGCTGATGACTCTCCTTGACTGCCGTATCGGGAAGACCTACTATCATGAAGCCGCACCCGCGCTCGGCAAATGTCTCTATGGTAACCGGCAAGGCTTCTATACCTTGTATCGCTGCTGAGTAAACTTTGGATAGCACTGGGACTGTTCTGTTTTTAGTATTATTATTTCGGGTTATTAAAATCGGAATCGGGACGACTCTGCGCCCCCTTATTTCGGGACAGTTTATTTAGCGGATTTCAGTAGTTTGCGCACTTCTTTCATGGCTACGGCAGTTGATGACCCTTTATACCGGACTGCGCCCCCTTTATCAATCACCACCCATTGGGGTAATCCGCTCACACCAAGGTTACGCAGATTATCATCAGCGAGACCACGCACTGCCAAGCCTTGAAGCACCCCTCTTAAAGAGTCCCGGCGCACCGTATAACGCCACTGTGATTCTTCTACACCTACCGACATATCCACGAGCAGTAAACCTGAAGAGTCTTTCCGGAGCCGGGTTATGTTCTTTATAGAATCAAGCATCTCTTTACGCTGTGGGGCAGATATTTTGGTAAACATCATCACCACATCCGATCTGCCATCTCCCAAGCGTATCGTATCACACCCGGTATGATAACTCTGTATTATCATCTGCTGTGGCTTTAACTTTTTTTCGGGCGTTTCAGGTATGACCGAGTAATCTCTATCCTGACGGGTGATAAGATAAGAATATTTATCAAGCACCTCCGAGTCTATCAGCATCTGCATAATCTTCCTTTCGCCGGCCGGATCTTCTGCTGAATCAAAGTATACTCCTAATAAGATCACTGACGCGGGTGACTTCGGGTTATTGACCACAAATTCGGTCACGGCCTTGTTTATCTTGGCGGCCAACCCCTTATCCGGACGATTCAGCCTATAATTCTCGGCCTGTTTCTGCAGCAACTCTTTATTTGCCATACGCCACTCGCTCAATAGATCATTTACCTTATTACCGGAAATTTGCCATGTGAAGGGGTTTTCATCCTCACCCGTAATCTTGAGTTTATCTCCGCGCTCGGCAAAGAATATTGCAGCCGGCATCGGAGAGTTGCGATAAAATATCCACCCCAGACTCGGATTTCGGGTCATACACGGTAGCGCTCCCTCACCATGCTGCACATTTAGAGCCGCTTCTATCTCCATACCTCCCCGCTTATCATTGGCATAATACGATACCTTATAAGTACTGTTCACACTCTGTGGCAAAGAGGCAGTCAATGCAAATTCATTTTTAACACATCCTTGACAGAATGCAAGAGCAGTAATAATAAAAATGATGTATAGGGAGATTCTTTTCATATCATTAATACGCAAGCAAGTAAGTATGCACGTAGTAAAAATTAACCGATTTTATGAAAGTAATAAATGAATGTATATCTTGCACAAAAATTTTCACTACATACCTGCAAAAATAATATTTTTTTGTGCTGACGCCAAAATATTCTTTATACTCAATCAATTTTTATCTCGTCTTTAAATCTCAGTGTGCTTATTTTTGCAAAAAAAGATTATGAAAGAGAATAATTCCAAACCGATGACTCAGCGGGAGATAATTTACTTCATCATGGCGTCTTTCTGCCAGTTGATGGCTATTATAGCGATTTTTGTAGGGCTCTTTCTCCCCCCTCGCGGAGTCATTGACGGCTCTGTGATTACATATTTTGGTCTCACCAGCGGCTTTACGGGTTCGCTGTTAGGTCTGACCTCATGGGTAAAAAACGACAACCCTCACCCCTCAGATTAGACTTATTGAGCCTGATTAAGCATGATTTAACTTGATTGCCTTGATTTGGCTTGATTGGGTTATTAGTCTAATTACTCCTCTTTGGCCGGGTATTTAAACTTTCGGGATTGTTTTTTATATGGGGTCATTGATATTGAGATAATGCCTCGGTAAGGGCTTCTTTTACCATCAGGCGCAGTTCGGGCGGATCGAGTACTTTTACTCCGTCACCGAGTGCCATTATTTCGTGTACCAATTCGTAATTTAATCTCAGTTGGTAGGTAAAGATTGAATAGTCATCGTGCAGTTCCTCTTGCTGTGAGGGATGTAGTGGCAATGCTCTGAAGTATTTGGCCTGTTTGGGCGATGTCTGGAGTCGCACTGTATGCACCGGAGCCTTGGATGAAGTTATACCTATGATGTTGCCGAAATAATCATCAGGATTAAAGCCCTCAGGGAGGGTAAAATTATCATTTGTGATATGCATCTCCTTAATACGATCGAGCGCGTAAGTACGTATCTCACCGTCTTTCTCCTTATTTCCCAGCATATACCAGCGCTGTTTGTATCGTTTTAGCAGATATGGAGCGAACAGTATATCCCTTTCCGCCCGCGAACGGTTGAATCCGGCGTATGTAAATTTAATCTTTTCCGAGTGGCGTATGGCATCCAGCACCCGCGGCAGAAATTCGCGGGCCGAGGGTACATCTTCCACACTCACTCTCTCCGATATATCTACCGCATCTGAGATAGCCCCGTTTACGGTATAATTATCGAGCATCCAGTTGGTGAGCGATTTATTGCGGTTTATTGAGTTGGGATTGATATAGTACTCCCCCTGTCGATTGCAAAGGATATCGATATGGAAGTTTTCTTCTATCGAGCGCCGGTAGTGATAAAAGGTGCGCTCCGGTATCGGTTTGCCATCGGAGAGGTGCGAACGGAGCCAGAGTTGATTCAGGCGCTCGCGCGATAGTTTCTCATATCTGGAGAGGGTATCCACAATCCATACGTATCTGCTGAATAGATCTCGCGTCATTTTATATCGGTCTTTAAATTGGGCTCTATATTACTTTGCCCTAATAACTCTGACATAAATCAATCTACTCTTAACCAATACCCCATAAATCCATTTACAGGATTTTACTCGGGTATAAATCAATTTACCGTATGTATAGTAATCGGTCTGCGGGAAAGTAGAATATGCGGGTCAGAAGAATTTCTATAAAATTATTAAAATTTTTTAGATAATCCGAGTTATCTTGATTTTTTTTACTACCTTTGTTATACCGAATGCGATAGTAGCTCAGTTGGTAGAGCATCAGCTTCCCAAGCTGAGGGTCGCGGGTTCGAGCCCCGTTTATCGCTC
>CAMWNR010000135.1 GCA_947175665.1 uncultured Porphyromonadaceae bacterium | reverse complement strand
CCACTTTAAACAAATAGCCTGAACAGACCGGATGATTGGGTTGTTGATACTAGAACAAGTAAAATATTTTCTATTTAAAATTATACAAAATTATGAATTACTTATCTGATGACAAACTTGTCATTATCGGGGCTGCCGGTATGATCGGCAGCAACATGGCACAGACGGCCATTATGAAGGGGCTTACACCTAATATATGTCTATATGATCCTTACGGACCGGGACTTGAGGGTGTGGCAGAAGAATTGAAGCAGTGTGGTTTTCAGGGTCTTAACCTCACCTACACCACCGATATTGCTGAAGCACTCAAGGATGCGAAGTATATAGTGAATTCAGGTGGTGCGGCTCGTAAGGCCGGCATGACTCGCGAGGATCTGCTTAAGGGCAATGCTGAAATTGCCGAGGAATTCGGTAAGAATGTCAAGAAATATTGCCCCGATGTCAAGCACATTGTGGTTATCTTCAATCCGGCCGATATTACCGGTCTTATCACTCTGCTTTACAGTGGCCTTAAACCGAGTCAGGTGTCTACTCTCGCGGCTCTTGACAGTACCCGACTGCGCAACGAACTCGCCAAGCAACTCAATGTCGATCCCGACAAAGTGGTTAATGCCCGCACTTATGGCGGTCATGGTGAGCAGATGGCGGTTTTCGCTTCTACTGCATCTGTCGATGGCAAACCTTTGCGTGAAATAATCGGCACCGAACCGCTGAGCGAGAGCGCTTGGGAGGAGTTGAAACAGCGTGTAGTGCAAGGGGGTAAGAGAATTATCGACCTGCGTGGCCGCAGTTCATTCCAGAGTCCGGCTTATCTTTCGATAGAGATGATCGAGGCCGCTATGGGTGGTCCGATGTTCCGTTGGCCGGTAGGTACTTACGTCAACAATGATCGTTTCAGCCATATTATGATGGCTATGGAGACTACTGTCGATAAGAATGGTGTAACCGTACAACCTGTCACCGGCACACCTGAAGAGGAGAAAGAACTTGAACAAAGTTACAAGCATCTTTGCGCTCTGCGCGATGAAGTCATCGATCTCGGCATCATGCCCCCCATTTCAGAATGGAGCAAAATCAATCCCAATCTTTAATTTTTATAAATATTACTAATCGAGGGTGCATTGCAAATAACTGCAATACACCCTCTTATCTTTTACTACCATTCGTTATTTACTATTTTCCTACCATTCGTTATTTACTATAAGTCTGTAATGGGATTTTATGATTGGAACTCAGGCGAAGCCGCCTGCAGAGCAGGCATTCAGCATAGGCACGTATCAATCAAGGCCGAAAGGACTTGATTGGTGCGTGTATTCGCATAGCCCCACCATAGATATATGTGCCGCGTTAGCGGTACTTCTTAAGTACGAGGATAGTGTTTAAGCGGTATTTGCGTGGCGTTGAAGTACCGCTAACGCGGCACATTTATAGAGGAGGGGCCGGCTGGTACACGCACCAGAGGAAAGGCTAATACCTTTCCTCTGATACGTGCCTATGCTGAAATCCCGCTACGCGGGATGTTGCACCGCGATTTTTCCTTCGGGTATTAACTGCTACTTGGGATGTTGCACCATGATATATGTTTCGGGTATTATTTTAACACTTTAGCGGACTTTTGTACTTGACCCAGACTTACGCTGTTTTTCCAACCATTATAAGAGAATGTTTGTTTATTAGGTATCGTAAACTCATACACTATAAGTTGAATTTGTGAAACTTAAGTTAACCCGCTATGTCTGCTAATCAAAATACCACTTTCTGGAATATCGACAGGATTATGAGGCTCATAATCGGAATAGCCATTGCCGCAGGAGTAATTTTTCTAATTAATTACCTGCGCGATGTACTGCTACCTTTCTTTGTGGCATGCTTCATATCATATCTTCTTCAGCCCCTTGTGGAGTTTAACCGCCGCATTACTCACGAGAAAGGGAGATTATTCTCTTCCATCCTCTCCCTGCTTGAAGTGATACTGGTAGTAGGTGGGATTGTGTATCTATTTCTCCCTCATGTGATCGGGGAGTTGGATATGCTTTCCCGAACCATTCGTGAGGTCACTTCCGGCAAGCGCCCTTTGCCTGCCGAATTGGTTAACATTGTCGACTGGGTACAACGGTACGTTAATCCCTCTGATATTAAAGATATGCTTGGAGAGATGCACCTCAGTACTATCATAACTAAAGGCACATCTCTCCTAAATGAGTCTATCAGTGTTATAATCGGTGTATTAGGATGGGCGCTTACGATTATATACGTTCTCTTTATCCTGATCGATTATCCTCAGATAGTAAGAGGATTCAAATTGATAATTCCACATAAATATCGCTCCAGGGCTCTTGTAGTGGTGCATGACGTGCAAGTGAGCATGAACCATTATTTTCGCGGACAGGGTGTGGTGGCTCTTTGCGCGGCGGTATTCTACTGCATAGGGTTCTCCATTATCGGCTTGCCGTTGGCCATACCGTTAGGGATATTGGTAGGTCTGCTTTACATGATTCCCTACTTCCAGTATGTAACGCTTATCCCCGTGGCGATTATATGCGGTATCTATTCGCTCAACGGTTCTGAGCCATTTTTAGTACTGTTCGGGAAGTCGCTGCTGGTATATGTTGTAAGCCAGAGTATATGCGACTATATCATCACCCCACACATTATGGGGAAGGAGATGGGACTTAATCCGGCCGTTATACTCCTGTCTCTATCGGTATGGGGTAGTCTGATGGGTATTATAGGTATGATTATAGCCCTCCCCGCCACCTCCCTTATAATGGCTTACTATGAGCGCTACATCTCCAATCCACACCCAAAAAATCCTACATAATCCACCCTCGTAAGGAGGCCGGTTTATGTAGGATGAGGTTTAGAGGGCTATCTTGACTGTCTGCTTCCCTTTGGTGACGATGTAGATGCCTGAGGGGAGAGCCGAGGCCGGTGTAGTACCTTCATATACCTTGCGGCCATCTATCGCATAGATTGAAAATTGACTTCCGTTTGCGGTATAAATCGTATCTCCAGCCACCTTTATTTCAGACTCTGCCGTATCATCAATGTTATCAACTCCCGAAAGTGTGGGATCGTAACTCAGATAATCATCAAGACGATCTATGCGGGTAGTAAGATAATTCTTGAGGAAATCACATTCTGCTGAATATGAAGCCGGCACACGGGGATTCATGTGTACATACTCACGCAGTATGGGCCAACGCTTGAAGTTGAGTTCCTGAGATTGCGCAAGTTCGTCGCTCATTTTGTCTATATATTCCGATAGTTTTTCGGCTGAAATCCTACCTTTATTACGGGCATCGGCCCATATTTTCTCTCTATCGGATATACCGTTAGGATCACTTACGAGTATACGGTTGGCAAACTGACGGAAATTGCCGGCCGTAGAGGCTTTACCCGAAAGCGAGAGGAAGTTGCTTATATTATTGGTAGGGTAAACTCTAAAGTCGTTGTCAAATGCTATGTCGAAGTCCCATACCGGACCGGCATGAAGTTTATCATCAAGACGATCTTTATAAAAATAAGTACTCCAGAAGCCGTCGGGATTGCCGGTGAGTTCCTGCACCAGGAAGTATTTGATAAATGATTCGGCATCAAACATGGCTCTGTAGCCTGATACCTCGCTATAATTACCTGTATATGCCAGTTCCTCAACTCTTGAGAAATAGTCGCGGATATAGTTATATTGTTCGGTCACACCTCCATCATCAGGCGATTTGATAGTTACCGGTGTATTATAGCGTGAATAGAACCATTCTCCGGCAGGTTCCTGGTCGGCATAGCCGTCTACTTCTATAAAGTAGCCGCCTGTAAGCGCATCGCCGGTGATATCTTCGGGTTCCATCTCGGTGATGTTAACACGGTTGGCGTTTACCTCTACCTGATCGCAGAGTTGGTAGCACCCTTTATACTCACCGTTGAGTATCACATCTACCGCACGGCTGTAAGGCACGTAGGCCATATCAAACTGTCTGGCTATCTCAAATGCCACGATATTACGCATCAGACTCTTGTCTCCGTAATTATTAAGCAGAGTCCACTTCTTGGCTTTGGCCGGAGCATCGAGTATATTTTGCTTCTTATCAAATTTTAGTCGCCAGGGCTTTTTAGGAAACTGACGCGAAGCATTACCGCGCTCGCGTATTGTACCTGAGGCCTCGGTATCGATCTTATTATCATTTATAATGATGATATTAGCCGTAATATCGTGTTCCTTATCATACGGCTCTTCCGCATCTACGGTATTTACTATTACTGTAGGGAGATTGGTGAGTTGCACAAGGTTGGTGTCATCTCCCTCTCCGGGAGTGCCGTAAAATTCGAGTTCGGCAATGTTGCATCGAGCATCACCGGTGCTGACAAATCTCACATATCTGAACCCTTTGCTACTGCTTACCTCACCGTAAGTCATCTCTCCGATCTTGCCTGATTCAGGTATTATATAGAGGGGTATAGCATCAAGAAAATCGGGGGAATTGGCACCCTGTATCACACCGCAGCGTAGTCTGCCGGGGCCTACTCCATCGTTACGGGCCGCCCAACCTACACGGGTTATTATATGGGGCTGACCTAAATCGAGTCCGACCCAGCCGTAAGATCGCCGGTCTGTAGCAAAATAAGTATTAAAATCTCCGTCAAAAGCACGATTCTGAATATTCTCGACTACTCCGCCGATTTCATAATTATAACCTCGTGCTGTGCCGATAGGCGTACCGTCTAACTTGTTGCCGGCAATCTCAGCGCCCATCATCAGCGATGCTCCGGAGAGCAACGCCATCGTAATTATCGTTTTCATGTAAGTCAGTAAATTTTAAAGAGTGTTTGAATTTAAATGATTTTAGCACAAAGAGAGATTTTGGGATGATTTTT
>CAMWNR010000134.1 GCA_947175665.1 uncultured Porphyromonadaceae bacterium | reverse complement strand
CTCGATACGGACGATCTCGACCTTGTCAAACTGATGCAGACGGTTGAGGCCGCGCACATCCTTGCCGTAACTTCCGGCTTCGCGACGCCAGCAGGGGGAGTAAGCGCAATTCATACGCGGTAATTCCGCTTCGGGTATGATCACATCGCGATACATGTTGGTCACAGGTACCTCGGCAGTAGGTATGAGATAGAGGTCATCTTCGGTGACATGGTACATCTGACCCTCTTTGTCAGGCAATTGTCCGGTGCCATAACCGGAGGCGGCATTTACCACGTAGGGTGGCTCAACCTCGGTATAACCGGCCGCACCTGCCGAATCGAGAAAGAATTGTATCAGCGCACGCTGCAGACGCGCACCTTTACCTATATAGAAGGGGAAGCCGGCACCGGTAACCTTAACTCCGAGTTCGAAGTCGATCAGGTTATATTTCTTGGCCAACTCCCAGTGGGGGAGAGCGTCAGCGGGGAGATCGGGCATTACACCACCGGTCTTTTCCACTACGTTATCCTCGGCGGTAAGACCTTCCGGCACAGCCGCACAGGGGAGATTGGGTACTGACAGCAGGAGTTCGGTGACTTTATTCTGACACTCTTCGAGGCGGTCCTGCAGACCTTTGGTAGCACCCTTGATAGCGGCTACTTTACCCTTTACTTCTTCGGCTTCATCTTTCTTACCGCTCTTCATCAGCATCGCTATGGAAGAGGCGAGTTTCTTAAGTTCAGAAGCATCAGAGTCACATTTAGCCTGAAGTTTTCTGCGCTCCGCGTCAATTTCAAGTATTTCTGTTATTACGGCGCGTCCGTCAAAACCCTTGACTGCGAGGCGCTCGATTACAAATTCCGGGTTCTCTTTGATTACTTGTAAGGTAAGCATAGTATCTTAAAACGGCTCTATAGATTCAAATTATTTATTAAGTATGTAATGAAAATTAATGTGCTTATTATTCTTTCATTACGTGCTTTTTTAATATCGTTTAATTTTCATTACTTACTTAAGCAACTCCTTAACCATAGCAGAGATAGCGCGTCCTTCGGCTTTACCCTGCAGGCGCTTGGTAGCGGCACCCATCACTTTGCCCATATCTTGCGGACCGCTCGCTCCGACCTCGGCAATGATTGCGGTGAGTTCTTTTTCCAATTCCTCGGCCGAGAGTTGTTTGGGTAGATATTCTTCGATTACAGCGGCCTCCGCCAGTTCGTTTTCGGCGAGTTCGGGGCGCGAATTATTGGTATAGATCTCCGCACTCTCCTTGCGCTGTTTTACCATTTTCATCATTATTTTCAGGGCTGTATCGTCAGACAATTCACCGTTTGCACCCTTGGCGGTCTTTGCCTCGATAAATTCTTTTTTGATACCGCGCAGAGCCTCAAGGCGCACTTTGTCTCGCGCCAGCATAGCCTTTTTGATATCATCACTGATCTGATCGAAAAGATTGTTTGCCATATATGAATCTGATTTTTATAACTTTCTTATCTCTTATATCTTTTTTACTGTCAGCATATCGATTATTATTCCAAAAGAATAGTAATTGTTATACTGTCGGTATATATTTTATCAATCTACAAAAATAGTTTAAATTTGTCACTTTCACAAATTTATATTGATTTTCACCTAAGATTTCGACCCCAACCCACAAGAAATGATTGCGCTCTTTATTTTTTGCACTTTACCACTTTAGGTGTTTGCCAAGTATTTTTACTGATTTTCTTGCAGGTTTCGAGTATTCTTACGAAATTTGCTTTATACATTCCCGCATTGTGCAGATACATTATCTTCTCAATGCGTTATCTACACCTGATGTATCGGAGTGTAATCAAAACCTGATATCATGTATGAAATTGTAAGTAAACGAATCTTGGCGCCTAACATCACCGAAATGAAGGTAAGAGCGCCTCGTGTGGCCGAGTCTGCCCGCCCGGGTCAGTTTGTAATAGTACGTGTTGACGAGATCGGCGAACGAATACCTCTCACTATCTGCGATTATGACCCTCTGCAGGGTACCGTCACTATCGTTACCCAGACTGTAGGACATTCTTCTGATAAGATAAATCACCTCAATGAGGGGGACGCTTTTCTGGATTTCGCCGGTCCGTTAGGGAGACCTTCGGATCTTCTGGATCTCTCTGATGAGGAGTTGCGCAGTCAGCGTATCCTTTTTGTGGCCGGCGGCGTAGGTACCGCACCTGTCTACCCTCAGGCTAAGTGGCTCCATGAACATGGAGTGAAGGCCGATGTGATAATCGGTGCCCGCACCAAAGATCTTTTTACATACGTCGATGAGATGCAGGGTGTGGCCAATGTTTATCTTGCTACCGATGACGGCTCGGCCGGGTATCACGGTATGGTCACAGGGCTGATGAAAGATCTCATTGATAATCAGGGTAAGCAGTATGACCGATGCGTTATCATCGGGCCGATGATTATGATGAAGTTTGCCGCTCTCACTACCAAGGAGTATGGCATCCCCACTATGGTTTCGCTCAATGCCCTTATGGTAGATGGCACCGGTATGTGCGGTGCGTGTCGTGTAAGCGTAGGGGGGGAGACTAAGTTCACCTGTGTTGAAGGCCCCGAATTTGATGGCCATCTGGTGGATTTTGATGAGGCTATGCGCCGCCAGAATATGTATAAAAATAATCCGAAATTAGTTTCCGAACCCCATAAATGTCAGTGTAACAATGGCTAATAGAATACCCCGTACGCCGGTGCGTGAGCAGAATCCTCAGCGTCGCGCCACAAATTTTGAAGAAGTATGCTTGGGCTATAATGAAGAGGAGGCTCTGCTGGAGGCTTCACGATGCCTTAACTGCAAAGTCCCGAAGTGTCAGGGTGATTGCCCGGTACATATTGATATTCCGGGTTTTATACACCGGCTCGCCGAGGGTGATATAAGCGGTGCGGCTGATATTATCCATCAGGATAGCAGTCTGCCGTCGGTATGCGGGCGTGTTTGTCCGCAGGAGAGTCAGTGTGAAGGGGCGTGTGTGCTCGGTATTAAATTCGAGCCGGTGGCTATCGGCAAACTTGAACGCTTCGTAGGGGATTGGGCTATAACCCATTCTGATGAGAAGGAGGTGAAAAAAGCGGCTCCTACCGGTAAGCGGGTGGCTATCGTAGGTAGCGGTCCCGCCGGTCTTGCCTGTGCCTCTGACCTTGCCAAGGCAGGCCACGAAGTCAAGATTTTTGAAGCATTGCATAAGGTAGGCGGGGTGCTTGTGTATGGCATTCCGGAATTTCGTCTACCTAAAGAAGATATTGTGGCCAAGGAGGTTGAGGCTGTAAAGCGTCTGGGTGTCGAGATTGAAACCGATGTGATTATCGGTACCACTATGACAGTAGATGATCTTTTTGACCGTGAGGGTTACGATGCCGTGTTTGTAGGTTCGGGCGCCGGCTTACCTCGCTTTATGGGTATTGAGGGTGAAAACCTCAATGGCGTATTCTCGGCCAATGAATTTCTCACACGCACCAATCTCATGCACGCATACGATGCTGAATATGACACCCCTATTTTTGCCGGTAAGAGAGCGGTGATAGTAGGGGGCGGTAATGTGGCTATGGATGCTGTGCGCACTGCCAAACGTCTCGGTGCCGAGGCGGTGATAGTATATCGCCGTTCGGAAGCGGAATTGCCTGCTCGTGTGGAGGAGGTACATCACGCCAAGGAGGAGGGCGTGGAGTTCCGTATGCTTACCAATCCGGTGCGCATTCTTGCTACTGATGATGGCTGGGTAAAAGGTATCGAATGTGTGGAAATGGAACTCGGCGAACCTGATGAGAGCGGACGTCGTTCCCCCCGCGCCAAGGAGGGTAGCAATTTCACTGTGGATTGCGATGTGGTGATCATGGCTTTGGGTACCAGTCCAAACCCTCTTATCAAATCTACTACCAAGGGGCTGGAGACTAATCGCAGAGGTTGCATTGTGGCCGATGAGAATGGTGTTACATCGCGCCCGGGTGTATTTGCCGGTGGTGATGCCGTGACCGGTGCGGCTACCGTAATACTCGCGATGGGGGCAGGCCGTAAGGCCGCCGCCGCCATAAATAATTACTTACTTGATTGATGAAAATATTAAATTACATATTACTTTTTGCCGGCTTGACTATGACGGCGGAGGCTGATGCTCTGCGCCTCGAACCGATTAAGTATGGCAACATGGAGAGTTGGTATACACGCGATATAAAGGAGTCGGCTATCATCGGGGGCGCTACAAAGCGTATCTATGAAATCGCTCCCGCCGGGTCTACTACCGGTAATAAGCCTTATCGCAATCTCGGCGGTTCGCCGTGGGCGACCTCAAATGTTTATGCCAAGGTTTCCGGTATTGTGAAGGGTTCAAATGCCGTTATGCCCGCTACCGTAGGGGGGAGCAAAATGGCTAAAGTTGAGGCAAAGATGGAGCATGTCAAGGCGCTCGGCATCATCAATATGGATGTCATGGTGGCCGGTACTATCTTTTTAGGTGAGATCGTAGAACCGATTACCTCTACCAAAACCCCTTTTGGCAAGATGTCAATGGGTATGCCGTATACCAAACTGCCTGCGGCTCTGGTATTTGATTATAAGGTAGATATGCCTGCTGTAAATACCCGCGTGAAGGCTTCAGGTCTGGGTGCGAAGAAGACTCTTAACGGTCGCGATCAGGCGGAAGTATATGTATTGCTCCAGAAACGTTGGGAGGATGCACAGGGTAATCTGCATGCTCAGCGCGTAGGTACCGGTCGCGAACGATATAACAAGCCGGTGTCTCTGACTAAAGGGCACGAACTTAAAATACATTATGGCGATATTACCGGCAAGCCTTTTTATAAATCCTATATGGGTCTGCTTAATGGTAATAAAGCGTATTATGCCAAAAACTCCAAGGGTAAACTCGTACCTGTGCAGGAAGAGGGATGGGCACCTGCCGGTACCGCTCCTACTCATGTATTGG
>CAMWNR010000133.1 GCA_947175665.1 uncultured Porphyromonadaceae bacterium | reverse complement strand
TTATTTGTAATTGCAAATTAATCTGCAATCTAAGTTTTCAACGGTAAAATCACCCTTAATTTCGAGAAAAAGTGTAGATTTTGCTTCAACATCTCTTACTTTACGTGTTTTTCTATTACCCTTAACACCACTTCTTATACATTACAAGTTAATTCTACAAAATTAATTCTGACATGACTCGATGTTGTGTATTTATAATACTATATAAAAAAATGAGTGAGATCCTTTTAGAGACCTCACTCACTATTAGTTTTTTGTTTGATTGTTTTACCCTTCGGGTATCAGTATAATTTCAGGAAACTCCTACCGAATCTCTTGCCGGCCGCCTCACTTAATTCTTCTCTGAACTCGGGAGCGGCTATGGATATCATTAATTTTGCTCTTTCGGGGAGAGACTTACCTCTGAGATTTACTATACCATGCTCGGTCACAATATACTGTGTCTGAAATCTGGTAGTTACTACACCGGCTCCTTCGGTCAAAACAGGTTTGATTTTTGACATCCCTTTCCCTGTTGTTGAGAGCATGGCGAGAAACGATTTCCCCCCTTCGCTCTGCGAAGAACCGTATACAAAATCATGCTGGCCACCTACACTTGAGAATATCTTTGTACCGATAGAATCTGCACAAATCTGACCTGTTAAATCTATTTCAAGACATGAATTAATCGACATAACTTTAGGATTCTGAGCAATCACAAATGGATTATTTGTCCATGCTACATCTTTAAAAATTATATCCTTGTTATAATCCATAAAGTCGTATAATTGCTTCGAACCGAGTGCAAGAGACGCTATAGATTTACCGGGCATAACTTTCTTAAGGCGGTTGTCAATTATCCCCTTTTCGAGTAACGGGAGCACACCGTCTGTCATCGCCTCGGTATGCAATCCGAGATGTTGATGATTATGCAATGCGCGTATAACAGCATTCGGTATTCCACCTACTCCAATCTGCAGAGTAGCGCCATCAGGTATCTCTTCGGCTATATAATTTCCTATCTTTATTTCGCTTTCTGTAGGAATGGTTGTAGGTACTTCTACCAATGGTTCATCAACCTCAACTACTGCAGAAAGTTTTGAAATATGTATTACAGGATCGCCATACGAAAAAGGCATATTGGGATTAATCTGCGCTATGATTCTATCTGCACATTCTGCTGCAGAAGTTGCGAGATCTGCCGACACTCCAAAACTCACATAACCGTTCTCATCCGGCATCGAACAGTTGAGAAGTGCGACATCTATTCTACATGTGCCATCACGAAACAATGCAGGAACTTCACCGAGAAATCTCGGTATCATACTACCATAACCCTTTGCGATAAATTCTCGCACGGAGTTTGACACAAAGAATGACTCTACATTAAAAGAGTCGAGGTATTCCTCCTTACAGTATGGAGCCTCGCCTTTTGCAACCGCAAATGCAGAATAAAGAGTTACATTTCGTAACTCCGATGCACGACGAGTCAATGCCTCTACGAGTACTTCCGGTGTAGAAGTACTCCCTTGTATGAATACATGGTCGTCATTCTCTATCAGTCTTACAGCCTCATCCGCTGTCATATAATTTACATTCATCTCATTATCCTTTTAAGACTATTTTCTGTCGCTCTGCATAGCCGAATTAAAGGCTTGCAGACGCTCTCCGAGACGTTGCATATCCTCATCATCAGATATCATGGATACGGTCACTCTTACGCCCTCCTGATCACTCCCTGTCGATGCGAGTGATATCGAAGATACTCCGTAGCGGAGCAACTCTTTCTGCAGATCTTTTCCGGGCATATCGCGATAGCCGGCTGTAAAGAAGAAGCCGTCAGAAATAGGCTGATCGCCATCGATGTTGTATACGATATGAAATCCGTTATCTAAAAATTTCTGCTTTACGATATGGGCTCTTCTGCCATATTCTGAAGTATGATCTACGAAATTAAGTTTACCATCTGCCGCTGCATCCAGCATGGCTGCGTATGCATATTGTGCAGAATGAGTGGCTCCCGAAGATGCGCAATAGAGTACTCCGTATATATAGGCATCGCCAAAGGCCGGCATCTCATAAAATTTCTCAAAAAATTCATAGTGGCGATTATATACATAGTCACTCATGCAAACTATTGCTATACGCTGTCCGGCATAACTGAATATCTTGGATGCAGATACCAACAATATATAATTATCGGTATATTTAGCAACTGTAGGAATATACGGAGCCTCAAATGGATGTCCGAAATCTTTACGGAAATCCATACCTAAATAGGCCAGATCTTCCATTACTATTGCATCATATTTAGTAGCCATTCTGCCTATTATCTCCAGTTCCTCTTCTGTCAGATTAGTCCAGGCCGGATTATTTGGATTGGAGTATATCATAGCAGTCACTCGTCCGGATGATAACTCTTCTTCAAGTTTCTTTTCCAGCGCTTTGCCTCGATAGTTATATATATCGAACGATTGAGTACGCATACCCAAAAGTTTTGCCTGATGTCGCTGGGCGGGAAAACCGGGATTTATCAACAACAGGGTGTCTTTGTTTTCAAGACGTTGCTTTAGCAGCAGCATTAAGGTAAAACTTCCCTGCATTGATCCGACAGTGGGTACGACACCTTTTTCTGATATATCGACATTTAAAAAGGCTTTGACAAACTTCTTTCCTGCACTCTTCAACGCGGGTATTCCTGCAATGTCTGGATATTTATTTGCCACTCCGGCTCTGAGAGCGTTACACTCATGTTCTATACCTATTGATTCGGCCGGAAGACCGGGGTTTCCTATTTCAAGATGCACACATTTTTCTCCGGCCTCCTCTTCGAGTTGGGCGGCGACTGCACATATCTGACGTATTGTTGCGGTGGAAATATCGGGAATCTCAAGTTTAGATAATATCTTATCTAATACATTATTGTCTACGGGAAACATATCGGGTGTCTTACTAAGTAACTTATTAAATGATAATTAATTTTTTGCGATTTCCATCGCTTTTTCGCGACCTGCACGAAATGCTTTTAAGTTGCTTTCTACCATTGCCTCCCCTTTGCGACCGAAAATCTTGCGGATACCATCTTCAATTTTCTCAGCCTCAATGCCATCTATAAAAAGTGAGCATGCGCCTAATAAAACCATATTGGCTGATCTGGGACCGGCTACCTCTTTTGCTGTAGCATCCATATCAAAGGCTACTACGTGTGGCAGACTTTCCAATTCGGCTGTCACTTGCGCCATATCCGGGTATTCAGGAATATTCACAAAAGGGGTAGTGTTGGTTACCAACCATCCTTCTTTTGAAAGATATGGGAGATATCTCAAAGCCTCCATCGGCTCAAGCGATACTATCATATCCGCTCCCCCGAGCGGAATCAGGTCACTTGCAATAGGATTGCTGCTCAATCTTAGATTGGATTGCACATCACCTCCTCGTTGCGACATACCGTGTACCTCCGCTTGCTTCAGGTATAATCCTTCTTCAAGTGCCGCCACACCTAATATTGTTGCTATAGACAGGATACCCTGTCCGCCTACTCCGGCTAATACTATATCTGATTTCATGATATTATATTTTAAGTATTATAATTAAGTAACTTAAGTTTCGCAAGTTTAACTTAAGGTTTATTGGTCTTTGATCCGTTTATGAATTTATTGAGAGGGTTGATTTAATGTTTCATTTATTCAAACTCATAAAACCTCCTGTCTAATCTCATAAACCTGCATCAAAGCCGCAACAAACACCTAAAATTCAAGTTTTCAAATCTTTGTAGATCTTGCGAAATTTGAGTTGGTAAGTTTTTGAGGTATTTATTTTTTCACAGCATGTCTGCGTGCGGTCTGAATACACTCTCTTCTACTTACTATTACCGACAGTCCGTTATAGTTAATCTCTTCTCTAAAGATTTCTTTCATTTGCTCTACATTTTTGGGCAGAGAATCAATAGTGCGTAAGTGATCCGGATTAACACCTAAACCGAGACAGATGTCTTCAAGTTTGCCTGTACCCTGCGAATCCTGACCGCCGGTCATACCTGTAGTAAGGTTGTCAGAGATAATTACGGTTATCGGTGAATTTTCATTTACGGCATCAAGAAGACCGGTCATACCGCTATGCGTAAATGTTGAATCACCAATGATAGCCACAGCCGGATGCTGCCCCGCATCAGCGGCTCCCTTGGCCATTGTTATTGAGGCTCCCATATCCACTACTGTATCTATAGCATTAAAGGGTGATAAGAAGCCGAGTGTATAACAACCTATATCTCCAAAAACTTTAGGATTTTCATATTCCTCCAATACACCGTTAAGTGCGGCATATACATCTCTATGCCCGCAACCTTGACAGAGTGCCGGCGGACGCGGACGAGTCACCTGCGATTCTCCCATCAGGTCGCTCTGCTTGAGTGAGTCAAGTTCTGTCTTGATTTTTGAAATACCCTCTTTCACCAGATCCGGAGTGAGTTCGCCGGTAAGATTTAACTCTCCGCTTAATTTACCATAAATCTTCCCATTGCGATCAAGAGCGCCTCTAAGTTTTTTCTCGATCAGGGGTTGGCCCTCTTCGATCACCATCACCGATTCACACTCATCAAATAGTCGACCTATCATCTTTGTCGGGAGTGGGTATTGCGATATTTTTACAGTCGGAAATGGTATTCCTCCCGGGAATGCCTCTTTTAAATAATTCCACGCGAGTCCGCTGACAACTATACCGAGACTTTTATCTTCGCCCGGGAGATATTTATTAAATGGAGATTCTTCGCTGGCGGCTTCGAAATCTTCATAATCCTTTAGCAGAACCTTATATCTCTGTTTTGAGATTGCAGGCATCAGTACCCATTGTTTTGGATTACGAGGATAGTGCAGTTCATTTTCTACCGAAGCGGACTCATCTACTTCTACCACAGCACGACTATGACTCAATCGTGTTACGAGGCGCACCATCACCGGTATTGCAAAACGCTCTGATAATTCAAATCCGTATCGAGCCATATCGTATGCTTCCTGCTGGTCTGAAGTTTAGAGCGCCGGCGTAAGGGCGTAAGCGGCGTGGAGTCTGGGGGGTTGGGCGTTTTG
>CAMWNR010000132.1 GCA_947175665.1 uncultured Porphyromonadaceae bacterium | reverse complement strand
CTGCGATTGCCACTAAATTTCCGATCTCCAATAACCTCTCCAAGATTAACCTCAGAGCAATTAGCGACAACTCTTGCTTTTGACTCATGGGATAATCAGACAGATAAAATTTCTTCCTATGAGAAAACCTGGGATTGCTATTATAATTCTCAAGTATGGTCAATTGAAAATTTTAATAATAATAACCAAGGTTGGACCTCTATCAAGTGCGGACGCAAAAGTAATACAAGTGTCGCTGCGATTGCCACTAAATTTCCGATCTCCAATAACCTCTCCAAGATTAACCTCAGTATCAAAACTTTAACTGCAACAAATGCGACTAAAGTCAAATCAATCAAATTATACCTTTCTTCAGATGGCAGTAATTGGAGTGATACAGGATTGACCTTTACTGCTTCTAAGGGCGTTCAAACCGTTGAAATTCCTGAAGACAAACAGATTTCGGATGCTTACGCTAAAATAGAATTCGACCTGAATAGTACCGCAAATGGATTTTTAGAGGTTGACAAGGTTGAATATTATAGCACTGAGGCTAATGTTGACCCGACAGTAATGTCGATGTCTGCTCAGAATCTTAGCATCGCTTTCCACGAGACTAAGGTGTTGGATAACATCACTTTCAAACCCGAGATTTCTACAGGCGACCTTTACGAGTTGAACTTCTCAGGCGATTTTGGCGATGGCCTCTCTTTTGAAAAGAATGCCAATGGCGAGTACACCGTATTTGGTAATAAGACAGGCACCTACAATGTAAACGTTGACTTCAACGGTCTCGGTGGCAGTGTAGAGGGCAAAACCGGTGCTGCTTCTTTTGACGTTACTGTTGGCCGTGATCCGAGTCTCCCCGACCCTGAATATACTCTCGTTACCGACCTTAACGATCTGGGATTACAGGCGAATGTTATTCTGGTTAGTACGAACACCTCGAATGCACGTTACATAATGTCAAATACTATTACCACAACGGCAGCCGGTATTGTGGCAACAAATTATTATGACAGCGCTAAAAATTCATTTAAAGAAAACGAGGCTTACTCTCCCCTTGTTATCACCCGTAATCCGGATGATGAAGGTCAGTTCAGTTTCCTTCTTGGGAACGGTACTTACCTGAGTAGTAATAAAGCGGCTACCTCTAATACTAATTTGCTGAGTTCCGCAACCGAAGAGTATTGGGACATAGAATTGAATACTTCAAACAACGCTACAATAAGCCGTGGAGCAAACAAACTTCAGTTTTATTCCAATAGTTTATATTTCAAAACTTACACTTCCACTCAACGCCCGGTTTCTATCTACGTAGACAAGTCTTCAGTAGTTCTTCCTGACCCCTATACTCAGAAGGTTACTTCTACTACCGACATCGAGAACCTCGCTTTCCACGGTGTGACTACCGTAACACGCCCGATATTCAAGGTTGCTCCCGCTAATTATGATTCTTATACCCTTGAGTATATCTGTGATACTCCCGGTGTAGCAGGTTTCTCTCTCTCCCAGGGTGAAATGGATTCCGATAAGTATACCAACTCCATCTCTATCGATAATGTGAGTACTCCGGTTTATGTCAAGGGTCTCCGCTCTAAGGGTGTTTCTACCATCACCGCTAAATTTACCGGTACTTTTGAGGGTAAAACCTATACAGCCGAAGCGAAATTCAATATCACTATCGATGAAGACCCCCTCCCCGCTGAGGCTAACATCGAGGCTGAGGATGTAACTGTCGAGGTGGGCAAGTCTCAGACTCTCCACTTTGACGTTGACCCGAACTTCCCCACTGAACCGGGTGAGAATGACACCATCGAATTTGTATGCACCTCTGATAACTTCACATTCGATCAGGAAACTCTCACCGTAACCGGTGTTAAAGAGGGTGAGGGTACTATCACCATTAAGGTGCACATGTTTGTAGGCCCTGACAAATGCCACGAGTATCAGGTAGAAAAGACCATCACCGTCTACGTTAAGCCTGAAACTCCTCACTATACTCTCGTTACTGACATCGCTCAACTCGGTCAGGAAGCAAAGGTTTATGTCGTATCTGCCGAGGCTCGTAAGATTATGGGCGCTCAGAACGGCACTTACCGTGAGGCCGCTGATCTTGATGAGGCCGACATCACCGACCAGAATACACTTATCTTCTTTGATGAGAATTATGTAGAGTTTACCGTGGCTAAGAAGCCCCACACCAAGATTGAAGAGGGTGTAGGCCAATTCTCTCTCTACGATCATTCTTCGGAGAAAAAGGGTTACCTCAATTCAACTGCAAGAAGCCAACTCAGCACTGTTGAGAATCCTTCTTACTTCACTCTCTCTATCGCTGAGAACGGTGATGCCAAACTCATATTCAGCGATGAGGCCGCTCCTGTAAAATACTACACTACTTCTAACCGTTTCAATACCTACGCTGCTACTACCTCTCAGTACAAACCCGTACAACTCTTCGTACGCGCTAAGAGCGTGGTGCCTGTCGATGAATATGAGATGAATATCAGCGCTAAGGATATCGAGGTTAAGTATCACGAAACTGTTAATCTTGACAATATCACTTACGCTCCCGCTATCGAAAACTACGAAAATGTGGAGATCGAGTATGTAGTGACCAATGAGGGCGTGGTCGAAATCGATCAGACCGCTGAGGTTCATACTCTCAAAGGTATCAAGTCGCAGGGCGTTACCGATGTGACTGTTAACTTCAAGGGTTATCGCGGTGAAAAAGAGTATACCCATTCCGCTACATTTAATGTAAAGGTTGGTAAAGACCCGCTTCCCGAGAATGCCACTATCGAAGTAGCCGAAAATATTGTAGTTGAGATCGGTGAAGAACCCGTAGATATGAAACTCAACATCACTCCCGATGTTACCGAAGAGGAATACACCATCACTTACGATACTGAGGCTATCAAGATCGAAAACGGTCTTATCTACGGTCTGAAGGAGGGTGAAACTGAAGTTACCATTACCCTTGACGCCAAGCGCGGTGACGAGGGCGAGCATCACTACACCGATACTTATACCTTTACTGTTACAGTTCTCCCCGCTCCCGCAAAATACATCAAGGTTACTGACCGCAAACAGTTAGGCAAGGAAGCCACCGTAATCATCGTGGCTAACACTGCGGGTAGAGTCATGAGTACAACTCAGAATACTAGCAACCGCGGTGCTGTATCAGTAACCGGCCTGAGCGCATCTACCGAAAGCATCAAGCATCAGAATGATTTTGCTATTATCACCATGACCAAGCAGAATGATGGTACGTTTACACTCTATGATGCTGCACAGGAGGGTTATCTTCAGTCAGATAAAGATAACAACCGATTGAATATCAGCAAAACTCCTGTTTATGCCGAGGTATCTTTTGACACTGACAATAATGCTGTAATCAAATTTAATTTTGGAGATACAAGCAGAACAATTAGATACAACGGTAGTAATAATAATCTCTTTAGCACATACAAATCCGGTCAGGACGCTATACAGTTGTATATGATTCCGCAGGAGATCGAGATCCCTGCCGTTACCCTATCTTGGACCGATCTTCTTGGTCAGCCTATTGAAGATGGTGCGTACACCACTACCGCTGACATCGAGCATGTAAACGGTAACTACTCTCTTGCTGACATCACCCTGAAGTTGAATGCTTCTGACGAGAACTTCCCCTTCGATAAGGTGACTGTAACCGCTAAGAGCAACAGCACTACCAACCCCGGTACATGCCAATGGGCGGATAATACCTTCGAGTATGAAAAGCCCGGTAAGTATACTCTTACAGTTGCTCCGAAAGCAGGTTATGACATCTCTGAGGATTGGGATGTAACTTTCCCCGAATCTCTGATTGTAACTATCAATAAGATCGATCCGAAATTCGGTAACTTTGGCGAGAACCTCGTTATCAACCACCAGGCTGCTTATTATACTCCTGAGTTTATCGAAATCGACGGTAAGCAGAAAGAAGTGGTAGGTACTCACCAAATCAATGACTACGAACTCGATCTCGAGGATGGTGACCTCTTCTTCAGAGATGATCTCGATCACTTTATGGACGCTACTCTTATCCCGCTCTTTGACAACGAATGGGAGAAGAAAGTTGCCGCCGGTGAGATTGATCTCGAACAGCCCAACCACCACAAGATGTACAGCCACCTCTATTATGAGCACCCCGAGGATCTCATAATCCTCTCTAACGCTCTTGACTTCGAAGGCGCTATGGCTCCCGGTAAGTATACGCTCAAGATTGAGGTGGTGAATAACAAGGATTGGTTTACTCAGACTTCTTCTGAAAACACTATCATCATCAAACCGAATGTTGAGGCTCTCGACATCACTCGCATGAAGAAGACCGACGATGGTTTCACCTTCGGTTACCATGAAGAGGACTTTATGAATGAAAGCGGTAATGTTGTCAACGAACCGAAAGATAACAACCACGAGTATTATGCCGAGTGTCAGTTTGTACGCGCTCACGGTGGTGACATCTGGTATAAGGTTGCACGCGAGTCAGCAGTCGTTTACGGTCCCGCTTATCTCGGTGCCGAAAACAGCACAATCACTGACATGACCGACGAAGACCTCACTAACTCCGGTTATGAGAAAGCGGAATTTGATTCCAACAAGCCAGCATATTCTACTCCGATCGACTTGCGCGGTGCCACCGGCATCGACATCGTTGAGGATGTGAACGGCGTTCGTTCGCAGGCTTCAGGTATCAGATTTAACAGCAATATCGAGACATTTATCAAGGAGATTTCCGCTATAGAAGTTGAAGAAGGAGAATCTCTCTACTTCACTCTCGACGGCATCCTCGTGACTACCGACCGCCTCGCCCCCGGCATCTACATCCGCCGTACCGCCCGCGAAGCATCAGTAATCATGATCCGCTAATCTCCCCAATCATGATAAGATAATATCAAAATCACGATATGATAATATCGCAATAAGATATGTCTATATCACGATAAGATAAGAAACTCAACCAACCCAATACAATCCGAGAGGCTGCCTCGTAACACCGTTTACGAAGCAGCCTCTTTTTTACCCCATTTCCTTCCCCCCCCCCGCAAGCCAAAACGCCGCGCCGCCGAA
>CAMWNR010000131.1 GCA_947175665.1 uncultured Porphyromonadaceae bacterium | reverse complement strand
AGATATTCTATTACTACTTACTTTTATAATATCGTTTAATTTTCATTACTTACTTATATGGCAAATGATATAGATCTCGAACTTCAAGGCGATTCTAACAAGCAATACCAGGCTGATAACATCCAGGTGCTTGAAGGTCTTGAGGCTGTGCGCAAACGTCCGGCTATGTATATCGGTGATATATCCGGTCGTGGATTGCATCATCTCGTATATGAGGTGGTCGACAACTCAATCGATGAGGCGCTCGCCGGGTATGCTGATGATATTCAGGTTACCATACAGGAGGATAACAGCATTAAGGTTGTCGACAACGGTCGAGGTATCCCGGTCGATATGCACGAAAAGATGCACAAACCCGCGCTTGAGGTAGTACTCACCGTGCTCCATGCCGGAGGTAAGTTTGATAAAGGCTCCTATAAGGTGTCGGGTGGTCTGCACGGTGTAGGCGTGAGTTGTGTTAACGCACTCTCAGACTATCTGCGTGCCGAGATCCACCGCGATGGCAAAATCTATATGCAGGAGTATGCCTTCGGCAAACCAACATCGGAGATGTGTGTGATAGGTGATACCGACCGTACAGGCACCACCATCATTTTCCACCCCGATGCATCAATCTTTACCGAGACCGTTTACGACTACGAGACACTCGCCAACCGTCTGCGTGACCTCTCATATCTTAATGCCGGCATCCGCCTGACACTTACGGATATGCGTGTGCGTGATGAATTGGGCGAACCTAAAAAGAGTGTGTTCTTTTCACGCGAAGGCCTTAAGGAGTTTGTGAAATACATCGACTCCGGCAAGGAACCCCTCATCAATGAGGTCATACATATCAATACCGAAAAGAACGGTGTGCCGGTAGAGGTGGCCATGACCTACAATACCTCATTTAACGAGAATATATTCTCATACGTCAACAATATCAACACCGTAGAGGGTGGTACTCACCTCACCGGCTTCCGTCGCGGACTCACCACCACTCTTAAGAAATATGCCGACGATAATCATCTGCTCGACAAACTTAAGATCGAACTCTCTAAAGAAGACTTCCGCGATGGTCTTACGGCAGTAATCTCCGTCAAGGTAGCCGAACCTCAGTTTGAAGGTCAGACCAAGACCAAACTCGGTAACAGCGATGTGCAGGGTGTGGTATCGCAAGCCATCAGCGAGGCGCTCCGTTACTATCTCGAAGAGAACCCCAAGCAGGCGCGTGCTATAGTAGACAAGGTGGTGCTCGCCGCTACAGCGCGTCATGCCGCTCAGTCTGCGCGAATGAAGGTGCAGCGCAAGTCTCCCCTGTCAGGAGCAGGACTCCCCGGCAAATTGGCCGACTGCAAGAGCCGCGATGCCGCACAGTGCGAACTCTTCCTTGTCGAGGGTGACTCGGCAGGCGGATCGGCCAAGCAGGGACGTAACCCCAACTTCCAGGCTATCCTTCCGCTCAGAGGTAAGATCCTTAACGTGGAGAAAGCAATGGATCACAAAGTGTATGAGTCTGACTCGATCGTAAGTATCTTCAAGGCGCTCGGAGTGACTATCGGTACAGAAGAAGATCCCAAAGAGGCCAACCTCTCCAAACTCCGTTATCACAAGATTATCATCATGACCGATGCCGACGTGGATGGTGCGCATATCGCTACGCTCCTTATGACATTCTTCTTCCGCCGCATACGGCCGCTGATCGACAACGGCTATCTCTACATCGCCACTCCCCCATTGTATAAATGTTCTACAAAGGGTAAAAATAAGATTGAAGAGTATGCCTGGGATGAGCAGCAGGTGCAACGCTTTATCGACACCCGTTGCGGAGGTGACCGTAACCGCCTCGAACTCCAGCGCTATAAAGGTCTCGGTGAGATGAATCCCTCCCAATTGTGGGAGACAACAATGGATCCGGAAAACCGAATGCTCAAGCAGGTGACTCTGCTCAACGCAGCCGAAGCCGACCACACATTCTCAGTGCTGATGGGCGAGGAGGTAGGTCCGCGTCGCGAATTTATCGAGGCTCACGCTTCTTACGCCAACATCGATGCCTGATACATCCGGCAAAGACAACCCGCAACTATACTAATCATAGACCCGGGCATCCCACTTAACGGGATGTCCGGGTCTATGATTAATACCTGCTTGCACTGCAGGCTTCTTATGCTTGGAGAGCAGGTTAGAAACTAACCTGAAGCATCGCCTGCAGGCGGTTATCGTGAGCCTGCGAGCCGTCTACATTCACTCTGCGGCCGTAGATATATTCCAGACCGGTAGTGATGATGGGGGAGATGTTCCAGAATATATTGCCTACAGCATACTGTGCATATTTATATTGCTCTCCATAAGGATTGCTGCCACCCTTCCACTCCTTGGCATAATTGCGGATGTGAGAATAAGTAGCCGAGCAATAAACATTATCGGTAAAATTATATTGCAGACCACCGTAAGCACCCCATGTCTTGGCAGCGGTAAGATAATTCTGCGTACCTACAGGCGACAGATCCATCCCCAGTCCACCGCAATCCTGCATAAGCGAGGCAATACCGTGGCCATATACACCGGTCCAATAACCTCTCAGATTAGGTACAATCTCAGCAGTACCCGATAGAGAGATACCCCATCCTACAACATCCACATTTTTAGCAGTAACCTCATTGTGGTAATAGATATTGCGCATAATGGCAGAGGCCTTAACCCAATCGTCGCCCCCATTCCACGAATACTTCAGTGCCACCGGAATATCCGGAACAGCCTGATTTACCGAGCGTGTACGTGCGGTCGTAGTGATAGAAGGCGAAGGTAATTCGATACCTACACCCACACTCCACTCCTTCTTCTTACCAAAAGCGTAAGTGTAATTTAAAGTGGGGAGCGGAGAGGCTGTGCATACGTTAGGACCCTCATAATCGATCGTGGGAGGCATAGCGCCGTTATCGGAAAATACCGAATAATCATAACCCACCTTAATGCCACGATATTTCAGATAAGCATATTGCAACACGGGGCAATAATTATTAAGGAAATTCATCCCGATAAATGCACCTAATTGATTATCGGTGTTAGGAAAAGCCACGAAGTTAACAAAAAGATTAGACTGCATGGCAGAGAGATTAAATTTAGTCTCATTGCCCGGAGCAACGGGAAGAATATCACCCGTAACAAACTCATTAGGGTTATCGGTAGGAGCACCCCAATCTACGCCTACTGTAGCCTTAACGGCACCACCGATACCGAGGTAAAACTTATCAGTCTTGCCGAAAATAGCGAAATGAGGTACAGCATCCTTAAATCCCTCGGGAGCATTATCGGTAAGCACCTCGTGAGATTTCTCCTTTAAATCACTGTAAATACGCGGTTCCTGTTTATGAGGAGGACGTGCAACTGCAGCAAAAACCGTAACCGTTGCGGCAGCCAAGAGTAAAGATCTTTTCATTAACTGTAGCATTAAAAAGTAATACATGGAGTTGCTCTCACTCAAAAGTGATATAAAGAGAAACTCATTGATATTTACACTTATTAACACCAAAAACCGCAATAAGTTTCCGCGGCACAATAAAAATTCTGCTAAAACGCATGTTGCAGATTGATGCAATTAGCGTAATATCATTCCGTATAGCGGGATTACAGGATCTGTATGTAACAAACTAAGCCCGGAGGTCGTGATAGGTGCGTGTACCTCAGATCAGAGGCAAAATTCGCGAACGCGCTATTCTGTTGCGGTTAACAATGATACTGTTATCCAGAGCAGAAGAAAGCGCCTCTGCCTCGGCAAGCAGAACAGAGGCTGCCTCAGACTCACCGACAGTAAAACACCAGTCATGCAGACACATCTTCACCACGTAAGAGGTCATGATTTCCACCCGCGCACTATCATGTAAACTATTCGGTAAAGACACAGACACGCCTTCCTCTACACCGCTAAGAGCAGTATCCGAGTAACCGGATCCGGATGTATATTTCAGGTTCAACTCCGCAATATGGGTAGAAATAAACCCCGCAATCAACTCTTCATCAACCGGAAGCGATGATACCCGGTCATACTCCGCAGCATCCGGCATCTGTTTGCCGGCATAATAACTAAGCCATAAATGTATGCGACCCAACACCTCATCCCTATCAATAAGCGTTGTAATGTTAAAAATGTCACCCATAATTTTGTTATATAAAAATTAAATATTAATTTAGCGGTGCTAAAATAATGTAAAACACTTCAAACGCAATTATAAAAATTGATGAAAGTAAAAGAGAGACTATTGAAATACCTCAAATTTCATCGTATCACCCAGTTGGAATTTGCAAAACGTATGGAAGTATCACCCGCTTATGTAGGGGCTATGCGCCGCTCCATGAGTGATGACAAGATAAAGCGCTTACGCAAGGAATTTCCCGACTTGAATACCGACTGGTTGCTATATGGAGAAGGGGAGATGTTGCTTAACCGCGACTCTGCAGGAGATGTAGCGATAGCCAGCATCCCCACAGCGACAGAGGGCTACGAAGTACCGCTGCTGCCCGTAGCCGCATACGCCGGAAATCTGCAATTATGGTCGCAAGGGGTATCGCTGAGAGACTGCGAGAAAGTAATCTCACCGGTACGCGGAGCCGACTTCGCCATCAAGGTATCCGGAGACAGCATGGAACCCGATCTACACGATGGCGCCACAATACTGATAAAGCGAATCAACGACAAAGCCTTCATACCGTGGGGTAATAAAATGGTAATAGATACAGAAAACGGGGTACTTGTAAAAGAAGTATACCCCGTAACCGATGATCGCTATAAAATAGAAGCCAGAAGTCTAAATCCAAAATATCCCCCGATAGAGATCCCCACCGACAGCATCTACGGCCTCTACCGCGTCTTAGGCCAAGTCCAGATCTTCACCACCATGTAACTGTTCAGTCCGGTATTCCTACCGTCAAAAAATAAAAGGTATCCTTAAATTATGGCTGATTTAATTGTCTCCACTATGTAGCGCACATCCTCATCGGTGACCCAGGGGCCGGACGGCAGACAGAATCCGACCTTAAACAGATCCTCGCTCACGCCATTTACGTATGCCGGGTTATTGCGGTATACAGGCTGACGGTGCATCGGTTTCCAGAGCGGACGCATCT
>CAMWNR010000130.1 GCA_947175665.1 uncultured Porphyromonadaceae bacterium | reverse complement strand
CTCCCTGGGACCCCACTCATTATCCGGAGGGTGCGGTAAACCGTAAGGGTAAGGATCTGAGCGGTCAGATCTCGGCGGCTTCTAACTTCAAGAATGTCACCAACCCCTTCTCGATGGTCGAATATTCTCACCCCAAGAGCCGCAGCGAGCGCTTTGTGGGTAATGTATTTATGGATCTTTCTCCGGTTAAGCATTTCAATCTCCATACTTCTTACAGTTTCGATTACCGTATCAATACTGATAAGAGTTTCATGGATGCTTACGAAATTTCGGCTTACGATAAGCGCGATAAGAACTTCCTCTCTTCTTCAATGGCCCGCCAGTATTACTGGAACGTCGACAATATCCTCACTTACGAGAATACTTTTGGCAAGAATAACCTCTCCGCTATGGTAGGTTTCACTGTCGAGGAGTATAATTATTACAGTATCGGTGCTTCGGGTTCTTCTATCATCAACCCCGTAGACCGCAACTGGTATCTCTCTCAGGTTACCGATGACTACAGCACACCTTCTGACGGTGTAGCCCGCAACCGCCGCCAGTCCTGGCTCGGTCGTGTGAATTACTCTTTCGATTCACGCTATCTGGCTACCGTCAATTTCCGTGCCGACGGTTCGAGCAAGTTCTCCGAAAACCGCTGGGGTTATTTCCCCTCTTTCGCTCTGGCTTGGCGTATGAACAATGAGGCCTGGCTTCGCGATTATTCTGCCCTCAATGACCTTAAGATCCGTTTCGGCTGGGGTAAGGTGGGTAACGATAACATCAATAATGATGCTTTCGTACTCAATATGTTTAACAATGGTCCTACTTTTGTTGACTATGTACTCGGTCCTAACCAGACTCTCGTCAACGGTGCCGCTGTCCTGACTTGGATTAACAATGGCGGTCACTGGGAGAATACGGAGCAGTGGAGCCTCGGTGCCGATTTCGGTTTCTGGAATGGCAAACTCTCCGGCTCGCTCGACCTCTTCATCCGTGATACCAACGATATGCTTATGTCGGTCAACGCTCCCGCTCAGGTAGGTAACCGCTATGCCGGCATGGCCAATGTAGGTAAGGTGCGCAACCAGGGTGTGGAAGTATCACTCAACCACAGCAATACCGTGAACCCCTGGTTCCGCTATAGCATCGGTGCCAACTTCTCTTATATCGACAATAAACTCCGCAGCCTTAACGGCGGTTCGCCCATATATACCAATTATGGTCAGGTGCAGGTTGTAAACCAGGGCTTCCCCCTCTATTATTACTGGGGTTATGAGACCGACGGTATCTTCCGTTCTGATGCCGAGGTATTGGAGAAACTTCCCGGTTATACCGCAGCCGATACCCCTTTCCACGAGGGTGACCAGATCTATAAGGATAATAACGGTGATGGCCGTATCGATGACGCTGACCGCGTATATCTCGGCAGTTCTATCCCGAAGATCAGTTACGGTCTTAACTTCAGCGCTTACCTCAAGGATTTTGACATTCAGTTGTTCTTCCAGGGTGCCGGCGGCAATAAGATTTATAACCAGATGCGTCACCGCCTTGAGAGCAATGGTGCTATGTCTGTTATCTCTCCCATCATGTCTGATGCCTGGACTGTAGATAACCCCGACGGTAGCATTCCTAACCCGAAAAACTCAGTCAACTATTATGTAAGCGATCGCTTCCTTGAGAGCGGCAACTATTTCCGCCTCAAGAACCTCCAGGTAGGTTACTCTCTGCCTAAGTCGGTACTGGGCAGCAAGGGCCTTAAGGATTGCCGCTTCTACGTGCAGATCTCCAACGTATTCACTCTTACCAAGTATAAAGGTTTCGACCCTGAGGTAAGCGGTGGCGTGGATTACGGCAACTACCCGCAGAGCCGTACCTATCTCTTCGGTGTTAACATCACTTATTAAGTAAGTAATTAAAATTAATGTGCAAATAAAACTTCAAGATTTTTGAGATAATTTCCATGCGGAGCGAAGGAAGATACTTTGTATCTGACTGAGTGACAATTGGAAATTAGCCAAAAAGATTAAGTTTTATTGCACAAGATATTCAATTACTACTTACTTTTAAAATATCGTTTAATTTTCATTACTTACTTAATCTTTCTTAATTACGTCTAACAGATATGCTTACAAAGGCTTCAAAATATATGATGATGGCGGCTATGACCGCTATGACTGCCGGATTGTCGTCCTGTAACAGTTGGCTGGGCGAGGATAGCCCCGGCTCTACAAAACTCGATGATTTCTTCGTCAACGGCACTGCGTGCGAACAGACTATCAATGGCTGCTATAACCCCCTGATGTGGGAGTATAATACCACTTATTATTCTGAGTGGTTTATCGGTGACGTGGCTTCTGACGATGCTCTCAAGGGTGGCCAGAACCTCGCCGATATGGCGGCTGCCTACGATATCGAGAATTTCAAGACTAATGCCAATAATGAGATCTGTCTCGATTATTATCGTGCCAAGTATCAGGGTATCATACGTTGTAACCTCGCTCTGCGCGAAGTCGCCAAGTACGAACCCGATGAGACTCTCTCGCAGGAGCGTAAGGATTGTATGCTGGGCGAGGCTTATTTCTTGCGCGGTCTCTATTATTTCCAGTTGGTAAGAGTATTCGGTGGTGTGCCGCTGGTGCATGATGTACTCGATTCTTCGGAGAAGTGGATTCAGCCCCGTGCCACCGCAGAGCAGGTATATGAGTCGATCATCAGTGACCTCGTTAAGGCTGAAGAGATGCTCTTTATCCGCTCTCAGTATGCCGAGGAGGATCTCGGCCGTGCTACCAAGGCTGCCGCTCAGGCTCTCCTCTGCAAGGTTTATCTCTACATGCACGATTATGACAATGCTTATACCTGGGGTAAGAAGTTTGTAGATGATCAGTATCGCACCGGTCGCTATTCGCTCGTGAGCGATTATATCTCTAACTTCACTACTTACGGTGAGAATGGCCCTGAATCTGTTTTCGAAATTCAGTATGCCGCCGATCCTACTTCTGATTATGGCGAGGGCAACGGCTTTACTCGCGGCACTTTCAGTACCATACTGACCCGTCCGCGCCTCAGTTCGCTGGGTGGTAATTCAGGCTGGGGCTTCAATCACCCCACCCGGAATCTCTATAATGAGTTTGAGACAGGCGACCCGCGCCGTGATTTCACTATCGGTATGCCTGATGAGGCTGACCTCCAGAGTATCGATGTGACTTATCTCGGTTCGCCGTATTATAATAAGAAGACTTCTTATATCGAGAATGGTACCTTTATCGCTCTCGACCATGCTACCCGCTCTCCGCTCAATTATCGCCTTATCCGCGTGAGCGATGTGCTTCTTCTCTATGCTGAGGCCGCTCTCGAAAGCGGTAAGAATCCGAGCGATGCCAAGTGGGCGCTTGAGGAGGTGCGTAAGAGAGCGCGTGCGCTTACCGCCGACCCTGCCACAATGCTCCCCGCATTCCCCAACTATCGCGGGTATAAGGATGACACCGAGTCTCTGCGTCAGGCTATCCGCCATGAGCGCCGCGTCGAACTCGCTATGGAGGGTCACCGCTGGTTTGACCTCGTACGCTGGGGTATCGCTTACGAAGTGATGGATAAGGATGCAGGCTCTTACGGCTCTACCGAGAGCGATGAGGCTCGCGCTGAAATGGCTAACTTCATCAAGGGTAAGCACGAACTCCTCCCCATCCCCTCTGAGGAACGTATCCTCAACCCGATGGAGCAGAACCCCGGTTATTAATCTTAATCTGCACACATATATATAACAGGTATAAATTTTGAGGTATAAAAATTTGCTCTTTTAAACATTGCTGTCTCCGCGCCCCGCGCGGGCGCGGAGCCGCAAATTAAAAAGCATCCCTCAGTTATCACCGGTGCTTCTCTCTCATCACTTTTCTCTCTCGTCAACAAAACCCTTAAAATCAGAAAAAATATAACCCTATATATTTTTTACAAACCAACTTTTATTAATCATAATTTATCAAAAATCATGAAAAAAATCTTTACTCTTGCCCTCATCGCAGGCGCAATCGCAACTGCTTCAGCGCAGTACACTGTTGACCCCTCTACTTCTGTAGTTATCAACAAGGGTGGTTTCAACTTCGTTGACTATCTCGTACTCTCTGACGCTGCCGTAGCAGATTTCGAAAAAGCCGGTGCAGCCGTTACTTATTATGGCCCTAACGGTGAGGCTCAGAATTTATGGATCTGGGAAAACACTTTCGTTGGCATTCAGGGCGGTCCCCGCGTTGATATGGAAGAGGGTGACGCTACATGCCTCGAAGTAGGCAACATCGGTTGGTCCGGCGCAGGCTTCAATGTAGAAGGCGAAGGCGTAAACACTCTTAAGTATGACGCCAACACTCGTCTGCACATCGCTTACCAGACTCCCACAGGCAACGCTCCCGCTTCTATCGCATTTATCATCCTCGATGGCAAGGCTCTCGATTCTACCGGTCTTACCGACATCACTTCTGCTCCCGCTAAGGTTGCTGTAGGTGCTCCCTATGAGGATAATGGTGCAGTTTATCCCGCAGTTGGTCCCGCCGCTACCGACGAATGGCAGGCTATCGACATCACACTCGGTGATCTTAAGAAACTCTACCCCGGCTTTAACCTCGTTCGCGATGAGTACTGGACAGGTAACGTACTCTCATTCCTCGCAGGCACCGTACCGGGCAAGACTCTCGCTCTCGATGCTATCTATTTCTACGGCATCTCTGCTGACGGTGCAGGTGTAGAAGGTGTTGAGGCTGACGCTGAATTCGTACTCGGCAACCAGACTATCAACAGCACAGTTGCAGGTATCGAAGTTTATGACCTCCAGGGCCGCACTGTTAAGGCTACTGCTTCTACCGTACTCGGCATCGACACTCTCGCCCCCGGCGTATACGTGGCTAAATCAGGTGCCAAGACCGTTAAATTCGTAGTTAAGTAATCAACCTCACTAAATCAATGGAATGGGGATTAAAATCCCCATTCCATCTCCCTCCCCTCCCTCTTACACCTCCCCTCTCACCTCTTATCTATTACCTCTCCCCCTTACCTCTCCGCCCTCCTCTCTTATCACTTACCTCTCCGCCCTCAACTCATATAACTTACCTCAACGCAACCAACACTGATAACAAACCAAAAAGCACGCAAACCAT
>CAMWNR010000129.1 GCA_947175665.1 uncultured Porphyromonadaceae bacterium | reverse complement strand
CCTCTCCACAACACCCTTCAGAGCAGCCTTGAAGTAATATCGGCGAAAGGAAGCCTGCAGAGCAGGCATTCAGCATAGGCACGTTTCAATAAAAGCCACAGGCTTTTATTGGAGCGTGTCCCCGCGAGCCCTCAAGTACACGATGTGCCGCGTAGCGGTACTTCAGGTTCGAGCATTTTCTGAAGTACCGCTACGCGGCACATTTTTCTGTGGTTGGACTATCGGGTACCCGCACCGTCCAAAGCCTGCGGCTTTGGACGATACGGGCCTATGCTGAAATCCCGCTACGCGGGATAGTTATCTCCGATTGAGGGGCATTTAGCCTACGGTGGCGCCGGGGCGAACCTCTCCTTGCGGACCGATTACGGTCAGGGAGCCGTCGGCATTTACCGCCGAGAGGATCATACCCATTGATTCACGTCCCATCATCTTGCGCGGGGGGAAGTTGGCGATAAAGCATACTTCCTTACCTATCAGGTCTTCGGGTTTGTAGTAGGCCGCTATGCCGCTGAGGATAGTGCGCCCTCCCATACCGTCGTCTATCTTAAACTGAAGAAGTTTCTTTGACTTGGGTACGTTGATACATTCCAACACTTTACCTACTCGGATATCAAGTTTTGCAAAGTCATCATACTCTACATTCTCTTTGACAGCCTCAGGCTTCCATGCTGCCAGTTTATTCTCTTCTACTGTTTTACGCAGTTTTTCTTGCTGGAAGAGTACGGTTTCATCTTCTACCTTCTCAAACAGGAGTTCGGCTTTACCTATATGGCCGCCTGCCTGAAGCAAGTCAAAGTTGCCGAGCATAGACCATGTTATATCACCCATTCCGAGCATCTTGATCAGGCGTGCTGACATGAAGGGGAGGAATGGCTCGAAGGCGATGGCAAGATTGGCCGATGCCTGCAGGGCGATATTAAGGATGGTTGCAGTGCGTTCCATATCGGTCTTTGCCACTTTCCACGGTTCTGTCTCCTGGAGGTATTTATTACCCGCACGAGCCATATCCATTGCGGTGCGCAGTGCATCTCTGAATTTAAATTCTTCGAGTTGGGCGGTCATCTCCTGCTTGAGTGTTGCGAACTCATCTATGAGTTTCTTGTCTACCTCTTCAAGAGCACCGGCTGCGGGTACTGTGCCGTCAAAATATTTATGGGTAAGCACCACCGCACGGTTGATGAAATTACCGAGTATAGCCACCAACTCCGAGTTGACACGCTGCTGGAAATCACCCCAGGTGAAGTTGTTATCTTTGGTTTCGGGCGCATTGGCTGTAAGCACATAGCGTAATTCGTCCTGGCGGCCGGGGAGTTCCTGCAGGTATTCGTGGAGCCATACGGCATAATTGCGCGATGTAGAGATCTTGTTATCTTCAAGATTAAGAAACTCATTGGCGGGTACATTATCCGGAAGATTATATGTACCGTCGGCCATGAGCATCGCCGGGAATACGATACAGTGGAATACGATATTATCTTTACCGATAAAGTGAATCATACGGGTATCGCTGTCTTTCCACCATTTTTCCCAATCATCACCTACACAATCTATGGTGTTTGAGATATAACCTATCGGAGCGTCAAACCATACATACAGCACCTTACCTTCGGCTCCCTCTACGGGTACAGGTATACCCCAATCGAGGTCGCGACTTACCGCACGGGGCTGCAGACCCATGTCGAGCCATGATTTGCACTGCCCGTACACATTGCTGCGCCACTCTTTATGATCTTCGAGTATCCATTGGCGCAGACGGGGTTCCCATTTGTCGAGGGGGAGATACCAGTGGGAGGTCTCTTTAAGTATGGGGGTATTACCGGTTATCGCCGAACGGGGATTGATCAGGTCGGTGGCATTCAGCGACGTACCGCATACTTCGCATTGGTCACCGTAGGCGTGCTCGTTGCCGCAATGAGGGCAGGTGCCGGTCACATAGCGGTCGGCCAGAAACTGATTGGCTTCGGCATCATAAAGTTGCTCGGAAGTCTTTTCGATAAATTCACCCTTTTCATAGAGTTTACGGAAGAAGTCGGAGGCTGTCTTGCGATGAGTCTCCGAGGTGGTGCGTCCGTACACATCAAAGGTAATGCCGAGTTGCTCAAATGAATCTTTGATAATATTATGATAGCGGTCTACTATATCCTGAGGGGTAACTCCCTCAGCCTTGGCCTTGATGGTAATGGGCACACCATGCTCGTCACTACCACCTATAAAGAGAACCTCCTCTCCGTTGAGGCGCTTATAGCGGGCATATATATCTGCGGGTACATACACTCCTGCCAGATGTCCTATATGCACCGGGCCGTTGGCGTATGGCAATGCCGAAGTAATCAGCGTTCTTTTGTATTCCTTATTCATATTTATATGAGTAATTTATAGTTTTCTCAGTAATTCTTCAGAAACTACAAAATTAACTCTTTTTTTTACAAGAATCAATATTTATCACAATACTATATGGTTTTATTGCGAATTTTACATACT
This sequence comes from uncultured Porphyromonadaceae bacterium, assembly GCA_947175665.1. GTDB lineage: Bacteria > Bacteroidota > Bacteroidia > Bacteroidales > Muribaculaceae > Lepagella. Next base: position 2,660 of record CAMWNR010000129.1, on the reverse strand, counting down.
TACTGAATATACCTCTGCTTATGACTAAATCTATTGTTCAATCTATCTCTTTAAGATTACCCTCCGCATTGCCGGATATAACCTGCATTGATGGCGAAGTTGATAATTTTTCCAATATCCCCTGGCTAAGCGAATTGCTTGAGGAGGAGTCGGATTCTTCGGGTGCCGCAGGGAGTATCCCCTATCGCTTCAGTGCCACCCTTGAGGAGTCGGGGGTCACACTCCCTCCCGGTGCTTCTCTTATTGGCATCCATTCGGTATGCTCTGATACCGCTGACGGGACTTCGGATAAGAATCGGAGATTTTTCTATTTTTTCATTTCCGACAGGGGCGCATTGGGTTATACCGAAGTTTACGGCAACACATCTGTCACCCGGTATTTTAGCGGATATTCCAAGTCTCTTTATGGCGAGATTACAGGTTTTCACATTGCGCACAACCTTATATTTCTGCTTACTGATGAGAAGATGCTTTATCTTCTTTACCACCCCTCTTCCAACAGTTGGGATTTCGCCGATTCGCTCCCGTCTGCTCCTCAGTTGACTCTTTCGTCATCCCCCGCTCAACTCGCGGGGTGGACCCTGGTAGCCGGCAATCGCCCTTCGGCTTTGATCTCTATACCTTTGGCTGACCCTGACTCGGTGTCGCAATCCCTGATATCCGATTTTCTCAGTGGCAAAAGCCGCTCGGCATTATCGACGGCAAATGCCCGTAAAATCTCGGATGCGATTTTTGATACTCTCAACAAGTTAAATGATGATGCCGAGCGGAACGGTAAATTCCTCTTCACACCTTCGGTTATTTCTGCATACGCTGAGATTGATGCCGCCGGTCAACCCTTCTTCTGCCTCCCTTCGGCAAGTCATACTATCACCGATGCTGTCTCGGAAATCTCCGCATCCATCGATGATTTTGAGTGGTGGAACGGTACTCTAAGCCTGCGCTTAATCTTCTCTCTTATTCCGATGGAGGTCGCGGCCTCGATAACATCAGATGAGTCGGCTACCTTATGGCGCGATGTTTTCAACTCTCTGAACCTGTTTATCAAAAGAAAAAGAGCGGTATTACCCTCTTCCGCACCTCTGATATATCCTGATAATCTGAAATTTAATTTTTCTTCTTTATCCGTAGGTGATGATACGCCTTTTAACCTTTACAGATCGGCACAAGTATCCTCACTCTCGCAATGGATTCTTAATATAGATCCGCGTGCAATTAAATCTGTCAAATATGTACCGGATTATCGAGATCATTCCATCTACACACCTAAGGGTATCGTTTCGATACGTAATATCCGAAGCATATACGGAGGTACGGCAAAAATATGCGATGAAAGCGGGGATTTTAAGGAAACAGACCTACGAAACTGCATAATTTCGGCCTACGATCCGGCAGGGGTGTTATTTCATAATTATACTACCGTCAGTAGCGAAATTATCGAGATTTTCCCCGCTGCGGGTGTGATATTTTCGACAACCGGGATTGAGAAATATACCCTCTCTTCAAACAACGGCTCCGTAAATAACCTGACAGGCGGTGGGAAAGTACTGAGCAGCATACCTCCGCTCTCAGATCCCTTTGCCGCAACCGACGACGGTGTGGCATATTTTAACCAAAGGGGATTGCAATTTCTCTCGGTTTCATCGAAGATTTCTACCCTGCTTAACTGGGATGAGATTTTTAGGCTTCTTAATAATTGCGGGGATTATAGTGAGGATAATTTGGTGTTGAGTGCGTCATCAGTGATGCGTCTCAGCCGCCAACTGAGATTGGTATATGATTATCCGTCAGACACCCTGCTTATATTATATCCGGTATTATACCGGGCCGGAATAATCTCTTCGGCGGCAGAGACTGCACCGGCTGATATTTCCTCACCCCTCTCCCGACGATACGGACTGCTTATATATGACCGTAACTCGGCAAAAGTACACCACGATCCTCTCACCCTCCCCGGCACACCGCTTTCTCACTATCAGCATCTTCATCACCTCTCCGCCACCGGACTACTCTATACGTTGCGGATAAGCAAGAGGTTAGAAACCTCCTCTAAAACCGACACCTATAGCACCTCAACCGGAGATGAGTGGAGTTTCACGACACGTCCGCTCAAATTCAATCTCCCGTTCAGCACAAAACGGATACTCTCCATAATGGCAGATGCCCCTGAGGCCTCTATTCTGCTGGAAGCCTCCGACAATCTCCGCAACTGGTATCCGATACTATCGACACCCCTACCGGCAAAATCCCTCCACCTCCCGGCCTACCGTTATTACCGCTTAAGCGCCAAAGGTTCCGCAACCGCCTACCCACACCTACTCCACTTCAAAATCCTCCCCTAACCAAATCAAAATGCCTTTCCTCTGATACGTGCACCCCCCGCCCAAACACACAAAAATGTGCCGCGTTAGCGGTACTTCAAAAACGGGAAAAAGAAGTACCGCTATGCGGCACATGGGATCGTGGTGGGACTTCACGTATACACGCACCAGCAAAAATCAAAGATTTTTGCTGATACGTGCCTATGCTGAATGCCTGCTCTGCAGGCTTGCTTTCGCACGATTATACACTATCGGTAAATCACGATTATACACTATCGGTAAATCACGATTATACACTATCGGTAAATCACGATTATACACTATCGGTAAATCACGATT
>CAMWNR010000128.1 GCA_947175665.1 uncultured Porphyromonadaceae bacterium | reverse complement strand
ACGCGGGATGTTACACCACAATATATGTTTCGGGCATTATTTTAACACTTTAACGTACTCTTGGACTTGACCCATAAATCTTAATTACGACACATCCTCTTCGTTGAAATGTAAATTAACGGTCGGAGGATATAAAAAAAAGAGTTAAATCTATAAGATTTAACTCTCAGTTGCCTTGGAAGGACTCGAACCCTCACTAAAGGTGCCAGAAACCTGCGTGCTACCATTACACCACAAGGCATTGTTTTGTTGCCATCGGGAGCAGTTGTTTTCCCTTTTTGACAATGCAAAATTAGTGCTTTTTTTCGAAACTACCAAATATTTTTAATGCTTTTTTTAATCAAAATTTAAACTTTTTATTTTTCGGATTGAGTATCAGATATATAAATTTTGGATTTTTCTGTGGTCTTTTAGTTGGAATTAACATTAGATGTGAAAATGATGGTTTACTTTGCCAAAATCTCTGATACCCTCATACAACAAAAATGCCGCGTTTGTGATACTTCATACAAAGAATCTGTTTTGAAGCACCTCACACGCGGCAAATTTGGTATAGATATTAATGTTTAACGAATGAAGAGGAGTTCACGGTATTTCGGAAGAGGCCAGATCTCGTTGTCGACCATCAATTCGAGTTTGTCGATACTGTAGCGGATTTTTTCCATCAGCGGCAAGACATTATCATGATAGGCGATTGCTTTCTCACGCTGATTGTCAAGTTTATTGGCCTTTTTACGAGCATCGAGCATCAGGTCAACATTTGCTCGTATAGATGCCATGTGATCTGCGATATGTTCGATTGATGCCATATCCTGACGAGCGATAGTATCGGCCTTTTCACCCTTGAAAAGTTGTTTGATCTTGAATACATTATCCAGAAGCAGGCTCTGATAGCGCGTTGCAGCGGGGATAATGTGGTTGATAGCGAGATCGCCGAGTACTCTTGATTCGATCTGGATCTTCTTGGTATACATCTCCCACTTGACTTCATTGCGGGCTTCAAGTTCCTTTTTAGTATATACACCGGTGCGAGCAAACATCTCTACAGTTTCCGGGCGTTGATAAGCGTCATACATCAGCGGTGCAGAATTCTCTACATCGAGTCCACGCTGTTTTGCTTCTATCTTCCACTCGTCAGAATAACCGTTGCCATCAAAATGGATCGCCTTAGACTGAGTGATAAGTTTCTTTACCTCAGTGAGAATAGCCTTTTTCTTATCGACTCCTTTGCTAATCTGCTCGTTAACTTTGTCAGTGAAGATATTGAGTTGATCGGCCACTGCAGAATTAAGGGCGATAAGAGCGGCAGCACAGTTAGCGCTACTACCTACGGCACGATATTCAAAACGGTTACCTGTAAACGCGAAGGGGCTTGTGCGATTGCGGTCGGTATTATCTATCGATAATTCAGGTATCTGGCTTAATTCGAGTGAATATTTGCCCTTACCTTCAAATTCAATGGTCTCGGTGTCGGTCTCTTCGAGTTGACGCAGTATATTTGACAACTGAGTTCCCAAGAACATAGATATAATAGCCGGGGGAGCCTCGTTGGCACCGAGTCGATGCTGATTTGTGGCAGATATAATAGTTGCCTTCATCAAAGCGTTATGCTTGTGTACTGCCGCCATTACATTCACTACAAAAGTAATGAACTGCAAGTTCTGATCTGGAGTCTTACCGGGAGCAAAGAGAAGCACCCCTTTATCAGTACCGAGGCTCCAGTTGTTATGCTTACCCGAACCGTTGATACCTGCAAAGGGTTTCTCATGGAGCAACACGCGGAAGTTGTGGCGTCGAGCCACCTCCGCTATCAGAGACATCAAGAGGAGATTATGGTCATTGGCCAGATTACATTCCTCGTAGATAGGTGCCAATTCAAATTGATTAGGCGCGACTTCGTTGTGTCTTGTCTTGGCAGGGATACCGAGTTTATGACATTCAATTTCGAGATCGAGCATGAAGGCCTCTACCCTACTGGGTATTGCTCCGAAATAGTGATCCTCAAGTTGCTGGTTTTTGGCTGATTCGTGACCCATAAGAGTGCGACCGGTCATTACCAGATCCGGGCGTGCGGCATAAAGCGCCTCGTCTACAAGAAAATACTCTTGTTCCCAACCGAGATTGCAAGTTACATGTTTTACCTCAGGATCAAAGAATTGTGCCACCTTGGTGGCTGCTTTATCGACAGCATTAAGCGACTTTAAGAGCGGAGTCTTATAGTCAAGAGACTCACCGGTGTAAGAGATGAAGATAGTAGGAATACAGAGGGTCTCGTCAGTGATAAAAGCCGGAGAGGATATATCCCATGCAGAGTAACCTCTTGCCTCAAAAGTATTACGGATACCGCCGTTAGGGAAAGAAGATGCGTCCGGTTCCTGCTGCACAAGAAGTTTGCCGGAAAATTCCTCAACTACTCCCCCCTTGCCGTCATGATCTATAAAGGCATCATGTTTCTCGGCAGTACCGTCAGTAAGAGGGTGAAACCAATGGGTATAATGTCTTGCACCGCAATCGATAGCCCAACGTTTCATACCATCAGCGACACTATCGGCCACTTCGCGCGAAAGAGGTTTTTTATTGTCGATCGCGTCAACAAGTATTTCGTAGGTATCCTTGGGGAGATATTCAAACATCTTCTGACGGTTAAACACCTTAGAACCATAATATTTATCTACACGCTCAGCAGGGATATTAACCTTAATGGGTTTTCTGCTCGAAGCCTCTTCAACACTCTTAAATCTAAGATCAGACATAAATGAATAATATATTTGTCGTTGTGATATGAATGTAAGTAGTGAACCGATTTCGTTTAAATTTCATTACTTACTTACAAAATTAGTGAAAAATTGATTATAAATCAATTAAACTCTCATTTAATCGTGAAATAGCCTTTCGGGTCATTTCCGTAGTATTGAATCCAGTAAGTCTTAAAAATCCCGCGCCTTGCTTACCAAATCCGATGCCGGGAGTAGAACTTATGCCGGTTTGATGCAGTAAAGCATCAAACATATCCCACGAGTCACTCCCCTTTTCAGTTCTGAACCAAACGTAAGGAGAATCCTCTCCACCATAAACGATCATCCCCTTTTTGATAAGTGCCTCTCTAAGCATACGGGCATTGTTCATATAATAATCCGTGTTGGACTTTATAGCCTGTTGACCCTCAGCCGTATATAACGCCTCTGCTCCTTTCTGGACTATATACCCAACCCCATTAAACTTTGTACATTGCCTGCGATTCCACATTTTGTTGAGATTAGCCTTGCTGCCATCGCTAAAATTGAAGTCAAGAGATTCAGGCACAACAGTATATCCGCATCTTACACCGGTAAACCCTGCTGTTTTGGAGAATGATCTGATCTCGATAGCGACTTTTTCGGCACCGTCAATCTCGTAAATAGATCTTACGGTCGCAGGGTTTCTCACATACGCCTCATAAGCGGAGTCGTAGATAATAAGTGATTTATGTTGCAATGCATATTCAACCCATTGAGTCAGTTGACTGCGTGTTATACCCACTCCGGTGGGGTTGTTGGGAAAACATAAATATATCACGTCTACCGCTCCCTCAGGTACAATAGGTAGAAAATTATTTTGAGTATCTGAATTGATTTTTATAATATTAGAAAAAAGCCCATTATGCTCCTCTCCTCCATTACCATCCATTATATTTGCATCTGAATACACCGGATAGCCCGGATCCGGAATAGCAATCTTAAGATTACGGCCAAACAGATTACCTAAATTACCGAGATCACTTTTGGCACCATCTGATATGAAAATATCATCGGCAGAAATATGTGTGAGACCGCGCAGGGCATAGTCGGTAGCAGCAATCTTATCGCGCAGAAACGAATATCCATGTTCAGGACCGTAACCATGAAAAGTTTCACTTTTCCCCATTTCGTTAATTGCTTCGGTCATTGCCCTGACTACTACCTCGGGGAGAGGAAGAGAAACATCACCAATATCCATGCGGATAATATCCCTTTCAGGATTAACTTGCTTAAAATCCCGAATTCTGCGACCTACCTCGGAGAATAGATATGACTCCGGAAGCAGTGTGAAATTATTATTGGCTATAAACATTTGTTAGTATCGTTTTTACCTATAAAAAGATTTAACCTGAAGAAATTATTAAAAAAATCGTAAAGGGTTGAGAAGAAACCTTTACGATTACTGTATTTTATTTTTGCGATAATATGTGCCCTCTGCGATGATTTCTGCCGGACCGGTCATAAGGATGTGATTATCATTTTTATCCCATTCAATCTCTAAGGATCCTCCCGGCAGATTAACCTTAACCTTGCGGTTGAGTCTACCGGAGAGAACACCCGCTACTACTGTGGCGCACGCACCGGTACCGCATGCCAAGGTTTCACCACTCCCCCTTTCCCAGACTCTCATATCCACTTCATCAGCCGATACGGCACATGCAAATTCAACATTGACCTTTTCAGGGAATTTGTGATTTACTTCAAATTCCTTGCCATATTTATGTACATGCTTATCTGTTATCTTATCCCCATCCAGATAAATTACTGCGTGCGGATTACCCATACTGACCGCTAACGCCTCATATATAGTGTTATCGCTACTCACTAAAGTAACAACCGGTGCGGAGTACTTATCAGTATCATCTGCAATTACAGGAATCTGCTCCGGTATCAATACCGGACATCCCATATCAACCGTAACACTCTCCACATCGCTATTATCATTAATATTTAAATGCAATAATTTGATTCCGGCATCAGTTTCGAGAGCGATAGGATTCTTTTCAGTTAGATTGAAATAGTGCAAATACTTAGCGATACAACGAGAAGCGTTGCCACACATCTGCGCCCTCGAACCGTCGGCATTATACATCTGCATCTTAAAGTCAGCAATCTCCGAAGGGAGAATTGCCACAAGTCCATCGCTACCTATACCGAAATGTCGATCAGAAATCTCTATAGCAAGAGCCGGAAGATCTTGAGGGCAACCATCCAAAGCATTGATATAAATATAATCATTGCCGGCACCATGCATTTTAACGAAAGGAATACTTTCCTTGCAAGATTTTACCATCTTTTCAACCTATAGAATAATAATTCTGTAAAATTAATATAATTCTTCAAAATAAGTAAGTAATTAAAATTAATGTGCAAATA
>CAMWNR010000127.1 GCA_947175665.1 uncultured Porphyromonadaceae bacterium | reverse complement strand
TTAGGTACCGGTCTGCAAAACCGTTCACACCAGTTCGAATCTGGTTGGAACCTCCATGCGTCTCGCCGATTACGCGCGGACGCTTTCTTTTTTTTACTATCCATAAGATTATTAGACTATTATAGATATAATCTTGTTCGTTGTATTGCCGGATTTTATATATTCTTTTTATAAATTCTCAAAAAAATTGCGCCCAACTGACAATTCAGTTCGGGCGCCGTGACTTTTATGCTCAAGCCGGCTTAGATCTTTTTAGTGATCCTCCGGTAGAATATCAATGCGGCCGCAATGAGTAGCGGTAGCAGCCACCATTTCGACAGGCCCTTCTCTTTTACCGGTATTGCAATCTCTTTTGCGGTTGATTCTTGCCGGGTTGTCTGCCTGATGGCTATCTGCCTCAGACTATCGCTGAGTTGGGTCAGACGCGATTCGAGTTCGCGGCTGTTGTCTGTCTCTTTTTCGTAACGGTAACGGTCGTAACCGGATATGCTCCCATCGGGGGCGTACCGGGGGGCGATGGAGTCTCGGATCTCTACCTTTACCGTCCGTTCGCGTATTACAGTGTCGTGACGGAGTTCCAACTTTGTTTTCTCTAACGTATCGATTCGTATTACGGTATCTACCCGTATTGATTGCGATTGCAACGGGATATACTGCTTACGCGCACACCCGGCAATTATCGATATTATCCCGCACGCCACCAGTCCGATACACATCGTAACAGCGAATTTAAACAGTATCCGTACTACGCCGCTTTCTATCTCTTCTCTTGATTTCATAACGATATGAGTGTTTTTTTTACGTCTCAAGACTTTTTACATATCTGATTATACCGTCTACATGCAGATCCGTGATCGCTTTGCGGCCGGTATCGCTGAGAAGATATTTTGCGTCTTCGAGATTATCCATAAATAAGTTTTCGGTGAGACATGCCGCGCAGCGGGTACCGGTCAATATCTGAAACCTTGCCTCTTTATCGCGGTCACCATCGGTCATATCAGTGCGGATCGGTGTGCCGGTAGGGAGATGCTTCTGCGCGGCATCGTAAAGCGATTCAGCCAATCTGCTTACGCGCACACCCGGCAATTATCGATATTATCCCGCACGCCACCAGTCCGATACACATCGTAACAGCGAATTTAAACAGTATCCGTACTACGCCGCTTTCTATCTCTTCTCTTGATTTCATAACGATATGAGTGTTTTTTTTACGTCTCAAGACTTTTTACATATCTGATTATACCGTCTACATGCAGATCCGTGATCGCTTTGCGGCCGGTATCGCTGAGAAGATATTTTGCGTCTTCGAGATTATCCATAAATAAGTTTTCGGTGAGACATGCCGCGCAGCGGGTACCGGTCAATATCTGAAACCTTGCCTCTTTATCGCGGTCACCATCGGTCATATCAGTGCGGATCGGTGTGCCGGTAGGGAGATGCTTCTGCGCGGCATCGTAAAGCGATTCAGCCAATCGGTCACCCATTGTCTGTCCCGGTGAGGTCCACGCCTCCCAGCCGCGACCTTTGGCCCAGTCTGCACCATTGCCGGCGGCATTGAGGTGAATAGAGACAAGACACACATTTTTTGTACCTTTCGTATCGCACCATGCATTTGCCCGGGCGCACCGCTGGCCCAATGAGATGTCGGCCGCCTCCGGCACTAATAGTATGGCATCGTAACCCTGCATCTTCAGGTTTTTCACCACTTCGCTCGCTATCTCGCGTGCATACTTATATTCAAAAAGTTGCACTCCTGCTATCGGTTTGGGTGCGCGTTTGCCGGGGGTAGTCACCCCGTGTCCGTTGTCAATAAGAATTTTCATTTGTGATAAAGCATTAAATTAATTTTCATTACTTACTTAGTGCAAATATACTTTATCACTGTAGTCACCTTACAATAAATATTGACTTACATAAAACATAAAAAATTAAAGCACCAATGATGAGATAGTTAAACCATCTTCTCTATTGGTGCCTTAAGCAATAATCTGTAGAAACCGAAATAATCAGCCGAGTATCTGAGAGGCGTGAATCTTAGTTTTCACTTCTTTGGGCGTTATCACTCGCTCTACAATACCATCCGGTGAAATTATAAATGTAGTTCGGTTTGTACCCATATATTCTTTGCCACACATCTTTTTAAGTCCCCATACTCCGAATTCTTCTACAAGTTTATGATCAGGGTCAGTTATCAGAGGGAATGGGAGATCATATTTTGCAATAAATTTTTTATGCGAAGCCGCAGAGTCTACACTCACCCCGATTACCTGATAACCGGCATCGAGCAGTTCCTGATAGTTATCTCTCAGATTGCATGCCTGCGCCGTACAACCCGCGGTATTATCTTTGGGATAAAAATACAAAGCAATTTTCTTACCGGGATAGTCACTGAGTTTAATCTCTTTACCATCAGCGTCTACTCCTAAAATGTCATCAACTTTATCTCCTACATTTTTCATAATGTATATTTTTTTGCGTTAATAATTAATATGGTTTAATATGAAAATAATCTTTAACAGATTTATACCTTTCAAGGGGTTCTACGCTATAAACCTCTTCGGCATCCTATTTGTTCGCGGCAAGAAGCACCCTATATCTCAATCCATCATACGGCATGAACAAATACACTCCGCCCAAATTAAAGAATTAGGATATATAGTCTTCTATATCCTTTATTTTATCGAATGGTTGATTCGACTCTTAGGGAAAGGGAGCGCATACCGACGCATATCATTTGAAATAGAGGCATACGCTCATCAGCATGATCCTAATTATCTTAAAACGCGCAAGCGTTTTGCACAATGGCGATAAAATGTTTATCACACATATTGTCAGCGATAGTCACTATGATCTCTATGAGCCGGCAAATACTTTGACATACCAGTTTTTTGCATAGGCATACTTACCGAAAATCTCTTTTGCTTTATCTATTACTCTGTCAGCATCTATTTCGCTATCAAACAGATGAATTGTCATGAAGAGATGTCGGGTATCAGGTGTAATTTTGGTACGCTCATTGTCACTCGTAGGTGTGCCGATTCCACCTTTTGAATCACGGACTATCGGTAACCCCTCTACATTAATCGTGCCTCTACCTATACCCTCGTATGGTTCCCCGGCACTCCCTATACCGATAGTAAGGGTATCGCCTTCGATCTTTGCGGCATCAAAGCACCCTACCGAACAACCCGTTGTTAGAGACAATTCATTGCCGGCATCAACAAGAGAGTTTACATTATAAAGACCTAATCCTCTTACAATACGACGCATCAATTGTTCTTGCGATGGCCGATATCTGTTAGGATCCTTACCGCATACCTTATAAGCATTGCGCGTAGCCTTTATCGCGGGAATTGTGTTGATCTCATTAACCGCAAGTTTAGACGCTATCTTATCGGCGAGAGCATCCATGTTCTTTTTCTGTTCATCTCCGGTAGGCGATACCGTCACATCCCCCTCCATAAGTATTACCCTATAATCAGGCAACTTGCTCGCAAATTCATTACTAATTTCTAATTCCATTATAAAAGTATTTATAATCTATATTAATATAACAATAAAATCATTAATTATATATATCCTGCTACTAAGAAATTTCTTTTCAAAAAAAGATCTCACCTGTTCTTTTTAGTCATAATTATAATCAAAATAGAATAATCTGCTAACTTATATTGCTTAAAATATTGGATTCCAATAATTATTTAGTAATTTTGTAGTAGTTAACTTTCATCAGAGACCCTAACCGACTCTGATATATATCATCATAATTTTTATCTATCATGAAATGCTTATTTAAATCTATTCTTTCGAGTATAGGTGCATTGGCTTTAGGCGCTATGCCGTTTGCAGCATTACCATCTATGGCACAGAATTACGCATGGCCCGCTCAGTTTGAGGGTGTGATGCTACAAGGATTTTATTGGGATTCTTACAGCGGTACAAACAATACCAAGTGGAGCACCCTTACTAAAAATGCCGATGAACTTTCTGAATATTTCAAGGTTATCTGGGTACCTAACAGTGCCAAGGCTGCTTCTAACCCGGGTATGGGTTATGATCCGGTTTATTGGTTTACAAACCATAACTCCGCATTCGGCACAGAGGCTGAACTGCGCACCATGATCTCAACTTTTAAAGATAAAGGTACTGATATAATTGAAGATGTGGTTATCAACCACCGAAGCGGTAAATCAAACTGGACAGATTTCCCGGCTGAAACCTGGCGTGGCAAAACTTACCAACTCGGTCCTCAGCACATCTGCTCTAACGATGAAGTAGCCTGGGCTACCGGTCAGGCCAAACCGACAGGAGCACCCGACACAGGCGAAAATTTCGACGGTTCGAGAGATCTTGACCATACTAATGCTACAGTGCAGGAAAACTGTAAGGCATATTGTACTTTCCTACTCGAAGATTTAGGATATGCCGGCTTCCGCTACGATATGGTTAAGGGTTATTCAGGTTATTACAATAAAATGTATAACATGGCATCCAAACCGAAATATTCTGTAGGTGAGTACTGGGACGGATATGATGGCATTGCGGCATGGATCGAGAGTACCGGCCGCCAGAGCGCTGCATTTGATTTCCCCCTCAAATATGCTCTCAGAGATGCCTTTAACGACAATGACATGACTAAATTGGTTTGGAAGGCCAATGGTGTCACCGACCAACCCGCAGGTTTGATACACTTCAATTACCCCCAATATGCCGTGACATTTGTAGATAATCATGACACTTATCGTGATGGCTACAATAAGTTTAACGGAAGCATTCCCGCCGCCAACGCTTTCATTCTCTGTTCGCCGGGTACTCCCTGCGTTTTTTACCCCCATTATGTAGAATATAAAAAGGAGATTCAGAATCTCATTAAAGTGCGCAATGCAGTAGGTCTGCATAATCAGAGTGCAGTTAAAGTTCTGCAGTCTAACGGTGGATGCTATATGGCTGAGGTAACCGGCAAAAGAGGTAAACTCGTAGTGAAGATCGGTAGTGCTATGGTATCACCGAGCGGATACGCCGACAGCGATATTGTAGCCTCCGGCACCGACTATTGCGTATGGACCAAGTCAAGTCTTGAAGTTCCCGACACCCCTGACACTCCTTTTAAAGTGTACTTCAACAATACAGTAAATTGGACTACACCTCACATACATTACTGGGGTGATACAGAATCCACATGGCCGGGCGTGGCTATGACTGCTGTGCAA
>CAMWNR010000126.1 GCA_947175665.1 uncultured Porphyromonadaceae bacterium | reverse complement strand
TACGTTCTGTAGTGAGGTCTCGTGGGCTCGGAGATTTGTATAAGATACAGCTAAAAAACTGCTTAAAACCACTCTAAATACCATTATTATACCTGAAGAGAGCAGTGTAAAAAATATCTCATCGCTTATAGGGATGCTCACAATACCGGACAACTACTTTATAGATAACATGACCTTTGAGATTCCTACATAGAACCATTACAACTCAAGATAAAGAACAGGCGGCGATAGATCCGGGCAGATACAAAAAATGCCGCAAAAGCGGCACTTTATAATGTAGTACGTTGTGAATCTGGTTACTTCAGCAATGATTCAACAAATGCGTAATCAGGTTCGTCGGTGATCTGCTCACAAACATTGGTACCGATAACCTTGCCTGTCTCATCCAGCACAACTACCGCACGAGCATAGAGATCGCGAAGCGGACCGTCAGCGATACGGACACCGTACTTATCACCAAATTCACTTCTGAAGCCACTGCCGGTTATAACATTCTCAATACCATTGGCAGTGCAGAACCGGGTTGCAGCAAACGGTAGATCCATTGACACGCAAACCACTTTGGTATTAGGGAGTTTTGCAGCGTCGGCATTAAAACGGCGTACAGATGCGGCACATACCTCCGTATCCATACTTGGGAATATGTTGAGTACAACTCTGCTCCCCCTAAGAGATTCAAGTGTAATTTCTGAGAGATCCTGTGCAACAAGATTTAATTCGGGAGCCATGCTGCCCACTTCTGGTAATTCGCCATGCAGATGCATGCCGAGACCATTCATAAATACGGTTTTCATAATTTGATTGTAGTTTTTCTTGATTTAGCCTTATTAATCTTGATTTATCTTGGTTAAGGCTGATTTATCTTGATTCTTCTTGATAATCTTGATACTTCTTTATTAACAATTTATCTACGGAAAGGTTATTTGCCTTACGCGTTTTTTTGACTGCTTAGATTTTGAGTCTGGTTTATTTTTTTAGCGATAATCAGTTAACCATGCTCGGTAATTTATCGGATTGTCCGAGACCCTTAACCCATTTCACAAAGAGACCCGTACATAAACTCATTATCAAAATCCCTATGATTTCACTGTAAACAAGCGGTAGCCCGATACCGTCTAAGTATGATCCTAATGGGGCATAACATATAAATGTCACACACAGTGCTGTCATAAACATGGCGGGTATCATGGTGAGCAGGTATCTCCTCTTATTGCGAGCCAGATACACGCTACAAGCCCACAAGGTGAAGATTGACAGTGTCTGATTGCACCATGCGAAATATCGCCATAGTACATCAAAATTCACATTAAGCAACAGGTAACTGACCCCTACTATAGGCAGAGTTATCAGTAACCTCTTGACAAATCGCTTCTGATCCATACCTACTGCATCTGCAATTATTAACCGCAGACTTCGCATTGCTGTATCTCCTGTAGTTATCGGAGCCGCAATGACTCCGAGTATTGCCAATACCCCACCAAAACCACCGAGCCATTTCACACAAACCTCATGTACAAGAATACCTGCATCCTGACCGTGTTCGGACATATAACCGGCCAGTTTATCGTAACCTCCCGTAAAGGCAATGGCCGCAGCGGCCCATATCAGTGCTACAATTCCTTCGGATATCATAGCGCCATAAAACACCTTACGGCCATGTTTCTCATTGGTAAGACAGCGGGCCATCATCGGACTCTGCGTAGCATGAAAACCCGAAATCGCTCCGCAGGCTATAGATATACACATCATCGGGAAAATCGGAGCGGCCTCACCTGCCGGATGCCGGTTATACATACCCTCCGAAAACTCGTCCGGAATATGTACACCATTGACTATCATATATCCCATGATCCCGACAGCCATGAAGAGCAATGCGAAGCCGAAAACCGGATATAGATTGCCGATAAGTTTATCTACCGGAAGCAGTGTTGCCAAAATATAATAAAGAAAAATAACCGATGCCCAGAAAGTGGCATGCAGATAATCAGGTGTCATGGTTGCGAGCAGATTAGCCGGTGTACGAACAAATACCGCGATTACCATCACCAGCAGTATGCAGGTGAAAATACTCATCACGCTCTTTATGGTTCTTCCCAGTTCGCTACCCACTATCTCCGGCAATGACTTGCCACCGAGTCGTACCGAAATCATACCTGATATAAAGTCATGTACCGCACCGGCAAATATAGAACCCAACACAATCCATATAAAAGCCGACGGACCATACATAACCCCCATTATTGCACCGAATATCGGACCGACACCTGCAATATTGAGAAATTGTATCAGATAAACTTTCCAGGTAGGGAGAGCCACATAATCTATGCCGTCGGCCATAACAGTGGCCGGTGTAGGGCGAGATGAATCAGTACTGAAAACTTTCTCCACAAAGCCACCGTAAATGAAATAGCCTGCTATGAGTGCTATCAATGCAATAATAAATGAGATCATGATATCAGGTTTCTTTAACTATAATAACCAAGTATGTAATGCAAATGTAATAAAAAATAACAGATACCATTCTAAAGTACAAAAATAATTTTATATCTTTATGACACAAACAAAACTTTTAAACCGAATATGCTTAATATGAAGTGTAATAAGAATTTCTATAATTGCCTATTTGCGATAGCCATCGTTTCCGGCGGCTTCACCTATACCAATGCCGCCAATCCTCTACAGACTCCGGAACATGGCAAAATCGAACGACTCAATGTAGTCTCTCCTCAACTTAATGATACTATAGACATAGATGTATGGTTGCCCGAAGATTATAACTCCGACACAAAGTATCCTGTGCTCTATATGCACGACGGGCAGAATCTTTTTGATGCCAATACCACTTGGAATCATCAATCATGGGAAATGGATAGAGCCGCAGACTCAATGATCGGCAAAGGGGAAATACCACCTTTCATTATCGTAGGGATACATAGTGATGCTGCTAAGCGCGTATCGCAGTTAATGCCTCAGCAGGCAGTCTCAAATGCCGGTCTTAACGAATTACTCGATGAAGTAAAACTTAAAGGCAAACCGGTACTCGGTGATAAGTATGCCGATTTTGTAGTCAATACTCTCAAACCTCTTATCGACACTAAATATGCCACCCTCCCCGATCGATCCAATACTTTTGTGATGGGTTCGAGTATGGGAGGCCTGATGTCGCTCTATCTGATATCGCAGTATCCGGAAACATTCGGAGGAGCCGGTTGTCTCTCCACACACTGGTACGGTTCGCTCGGCGCCGGCAATAAATTCGGTGATGCAATGATGCAATATGTCGACAATAAATTACCTGACGCAGACAATCATCGTATATACTTTGATCATGGCACTGCCACTATAGATGTTTATTACGGTCTCTGGAATACACAGGCACTTCTGATTGCTCAGAAAAAAGGGTATCAGTATGGCACCAATCTCGACAGTTATGTCGACTACGGCGCTCCCCACGAAGAGTCTGCATGGTCAGCGCGAGTTAACCGACCGCTTTACTTCCTGCTACATAATCTGCAACAAAAATAATACCTTGCTCCACTTAAGGAGCAACAAATGAAAACTATCAGGGGAGATTATTGTTATATTGGTAAACAAAATAATATAATTATGAAAACATTTGAAGATCGTATTAAAGAGGGTATCCCCTCGCTGGTAGTATTTATGCATGCCGGCACTCAGGATGCCGTGGAAATTAAATATCTTGCCGAAGGACTTCGTAAGAAATATGGAGACCGCATAAACCTTATGCGAGTTGACGCTTCTTATGATCACAGATTGAAAAAACAATATGACATTCTTAAATACCCGACCTGGATTCTATTCAAGAAAGGTGAGGAACTGATGCGCGAAACAGGCCATAAGACCCTTACCGAACTCAGCGAGATGGTAGAAAGAGGTATGTAAAATTAACCGGATTTAAACCATATCCGAATATCAGGATGTATCTTGAGGTATCGTGATTTATCCCTATTTCATAAGATTTATAAAATTTGAATTTACAATTTATAATTAAATTATATTCAGGTTTATAATGACCAAGGATTATCATGATTCGGCTATGTTTTTAATCCTATTTATTAACTCAGTGTGCTTGATTTAAATTAAAACACACCCTTAATCCCCCTGTACTATGTTAGACGAATTGAAAAAAAAGGCCGAAGAATTTCTCGACAAAGAGAAAGTTGAAGATGCCGTAGACAAGGCCAAGGAGTTTATTAATTCCGAAAAAGGCAAAGAAGTTATCGAAAACGTGAAGGAAAAAGCCGAAGGCTTTATTAAAGACAAATTTGGTAAATAAAGTTATACTCCGGTATCGGGGTATACTAAACGTATCAGATGGTGAGGCAAATTTTTCATTTTGTCACACCATCTTTTTTTATTATATTTGTATATCCCCATATCATAATAAGTAAGTAATGAGACTAAGTAACCGCAGAGAGAGCAATAATATTGTAGACCGTCGGGGTGCATCGGGTCGCACCATCGGTATCGGAGGCGGTATAGCCGGACTTATCATAGCCGCAATAATCACTCTTATGTCTGGTGGTGACCTTACCGATGTAGCGCATCAGGCACTCAACGGTATTCAAACCACTCAGACCGCACCTGCACAGGGCGATGCCGAAGAGGAGGAGTTATACCAACTTGCCTCCAAAGTACTGGCAGGTACCGAAGATGTGTGGACCAAAATATTTAAAGAGAACGGTTGGGGTGAATATACTCCACCTAAAATGGTAATATATCGTGATGCCATACAGACAGGTTGTGGACAAGGTACCGCGCAGATAGGTCCGTTTTACTGCTCGGCCGATCAGACCGTATATCTCGATCTTGATTTCTTTAAGTCAATGCAAAAAGATATAGGTGCATCGGGCGATTTCTGCTATGCTTACGTTATTGCTCACGAAGTGGGACACCACGTGCAATATCTGACCGGGACACTCGAAAAGGCTCACTCTCTGATGAATAGAGTTTCAGAAAAAGAGGCTAATGAAATAAGTGTAAGACTTGAACTACAGGCTGATTTCTATGCCGGGGTGTGGGGTAATGTCGACAACCGGTTATTCTCATCTATCGAACCGGGCGATGTAGAGGAAGCGATAAATGCCGCCTCCAAGATAGGTGATGACTATCTACAGAAAAAAGCATACGGACGTGAAATGCCGGAATCGTTCAATCACGGGCGCTCAGAGTGGAGAGTAAGATGGCTCTCCAAGGGTCTGCAGACCGGTGACCCCTCGCAGGGGGATACTTTCTCTATACCTGC
>CAMWNR010000125.1 GCA_947175665.1 uncultured Porphyromonadaceae bacterium | reverse complement strand
TGGGCTCGTATCTGTGTATAATAGACAGTGGGAGAGGTGAAGGTGAGGTGGGCGGAGAGTGAATAGTGTCTGGGATAGGAGAGGTAAGGGAGAGGAGAGAGGTAAGGTAAGGGAGAGGTTAGGGCAGGAAGAGTAGAGGTAATGGCGGGGAGAGTTAAGGCGGGGAGAGTAGAAGAAAGAGGAGAGAGGAGGTGAGGGATGGGTAAAAGGAGACCTCCGGTATCCCGGGGGGATATCGGAGGTCTTGTTTTATTGATTTTTTCTCGCTTGGGAGAAATATTTAAATCAATTGGGGTGCTTCTTACTCAGCAGCGGGAGTTACTACCTCAGCAGCAGCCTCAGCAACAGTAACCTGAGCAGAGTCAGCGTTGATAGAGTCAACAGCGATGCTTTCAGCAACTACGATAGTAGTGTCAGCAGCGGGAGAATCAAGAGCAACTGTATCTGTGTTTTCAGCAGCCTTGTTAGAGCAAGCAGCGAGGCCGAGCATAGCAACGGCAGCAGCGCAAAGAAATACTTTCTTCATGATTATTATAAATTTTTTTAGTTAGCGATTAAAATATGTAAACGGAATTCGGTCAATTACTTACCTTCCTTAGCGAGTTGCTCCTTAAGAGCCTGAAGTGCGCTGAGGTCACCGAGAGTAGTCTTCTCGATTGAGGGAGCGGCTGCTTCCTCTTCCTTGCGAGCCTGCTTTTTGGGAGCCTTTGCACGTGCTTCGCCCTTGATAGCGTCTTCAGCGATGCGAGCGTGAGAAAGGATGATACGTCTTGAATCCTTGTTAAACTCGATTACCTTGAAGTCGAGAGTTTCGCCGAGTTGAGCCTGCGAACCGTCTTCTTTAGCGAGATGACGGGGAGTTGCAAAGCCTTCTACACCCTCTTCGAGAGCGATTACGGCACCCTTGTCAACGAGTTCTACGATCTTACCCTGATGGATAGTGCCAACGCTGAACTGGTCTTCGAGAGCATCCCAGGGATTCTCTTCGAGTTGCTTGTGACCGAGGCTCAGACGACGGTTACCCTTGTCGATTTCGAGAACCTGAACTTCGATATCGTTGCCAACTGAAGTAAACTCAGAGGGGTGTTTGATTTTCTTAGTCCAAGAGAGGTCAGAGATGTGGATCAGGCCGTCAACGCCCTCTTCTACTTCTACGAATACGCCGAAGTTAGTGAAGTTGCGTACTTTAGCAGTGTGGCGGCTGCCGATAGCGAATTTCTCTTCGATGTTATCCCAGGGGTCATTCTTGAGTTGCTTGATACCGAGGCTCATCTTGCGCTCGTCGCGGTCGAGAGTAAGCACTACTGCTTCTACCTCATCGCCAACTTTGAGGAAGTCCTGAGCAGAACGGAGGTGCTGGCTCCAAGACATTTCAGAAACGTGGATGAGGCCTTCTACACCGGGCTGTACTTCTACAAATGCACCGTAATCAGCCATAACAACTACTTTACCCTTGATGTGGTCACCAACCTTGATGTCAGCGCTGAGCGCATCCCAGGGGTGGGGGAGGAGTTGCTTGAGACCGAGAGCGATACGCTTCTTCTCGTTGTCAAAGTCAAGGATAACGACCTTGATGTCCTGATCGAGTTCTACAACTTCGTGAGGATCAGATACGCGACCCCAAGAGAGATCTGTGATGTGTACGAGACCGTCTACACCGCCGAGGTCAACGAATACACCGTAAGGAGTGATATTCTTAACCTTACCTTCGAGAACCTGTCCTTTTTCGAGTTTAGAGATGATCTCTTTCTTCTGCTGTTCGAGTTCAGCCTCGATGAGGGCTTTGTGAGAAACGACAACGTTTTTGAATTCATTGTTGATTTTAACAACTTTGAATTCCATAGTCTTATCAACATATACGTCGTAATCGCGGATAGGACGAACGTCGATCTGCGAACCGGGGAGGAACGCTTCGATACCGAAGATATCAACGATCATGCCGCCTTTAGTGCGACTCTTAACGTAACCTTTGATGATTTCGTCATTTTCGAGAGCCTGGTTGACACGATCCCAAGAGCGGGTCTGGCAGGCTTTTTTGTGAGAGAGGCGGAGTTGACCGTTTTTGTCTTCGAGAGCATCGATAAATACCTCTACTTCGTCACCAACTTTAAGATCGGGGTTGTAACGGAACTCTGAAACGGGGATGATAGCGTCAGACTTCATGCCGATGTCAACGCGTACCTCACGCTTGGAGATGCTCTTAACAATACCGGTTGTAACTTCGTTTTCTTTTGCTGTAGTGAGAGTCTTGTCGTAATTTTTCATTACTTCTTCGCGAGACTTGTCGCCTACAACAGTGCCTTTTTCATAGGCTTCCCAATCGAAATCTTCGACGGGGGTTTGAATTTTCAATTCAGACATTAATAGTTAATAATAGGGTTAATAATTCACATCTTACCGCACACTCACGGTAAGCGGGGCAAAGTTACAAAAAATTATTTTAAATTACAAATAATTATTTGCTGATTTATTGTTTTTTAGAATCCACAGGTGTATCAGCAGAGACGCAGCATCGCTATTTCGGCCGAGAGGGCATCGCGGTAGGTGGTGCGGTCGGTCTCCACGAGTTTGTCGTATTCGCGTGCTCCACGCAATATCTCACTGCTGCTCAGGCGCAAATGGGCGGGAAATCGGGCCGCTATCCAGCGTTTCTCTTCGGTATCGTAATTATACAGGGCTTCGTTGAGAATCCCTTTTACATCCTCTACACTATCACCTTCTATTGCATCCAGCAGAGTATGATGGCGTATAATCTGCCCGGCCAGATCTACCCATTTTTCCGAGTCTCTGTCGGCTTCGGCTTCATCTTCGGGGGGAGTGGGGAATTGCCAATCGCGCAGGGAGTCATCGTTAAATCCGATTTCGGTATAATCAGGAAAGAATACCTGAGCCAGATATTTCAGAATGCCGATGTAATAAAGTTTCATGGCACGGTCAAGCGATGCGCGCGATAACTTCATACCTTTGTATCTGTGATACCGGTCATCATCAGCCGGACGGCTGAGCATCGGGCGGATGACTTCGAGAGCCTCAATCATGGAGTCTACAGTGACCGGATTAAGTATCGGGAAGGTAATGCGATCCAGAATCTTATCGGCGGTAAGAGATTTGCGGCGGTCACGATTGGGCCATTTCTGCCCATCGCGCATCAGTCCGCAACTCCTGAGCATAACGGCCGGGACTACCACTGTAGCACCCTGGGGATCTCCAAAAAGGTAAGAGAACGGAAATTCGCGGGAGTCAGGGTGAGTCTTATGGTTTCCCATCAAGAGAGAGAACGCTCCGATATTTGCTCCCAGCATAAGATAAGAACCCGATGAGGTCTTAACTCCTCGCTCCAGGATACCCCAGTGTACCGGACCGAGTTTATACATGTGGTTGCTCTGATTGGTAGAAGAACCGGCATTCATAAATGAGGTCTGACACCCGATGAGCAGGGTACCTTTATGCATGGATACGGTATAAGGACCGGCAAAGAGTGCGCACGCCTCGCCGTTTTCCATCGAGCAATTGGCGAAAAACAGAGAATCATGAGCCGTAAATCCTTTTTCGATTACAGCCCCTTGTCCTACATAGCAGTTGCGTAGCAATGCCCCGCTATCGACCACACCGTCTTCGATTATAAAGTTGCAGGCATCTACGCCCGAACCTACTCGGGTGATGGCAGACTCGGCATCGGGAGCGGAACTTAATACGGATCCGTTTACAAGCATCCGTACTCCCTCTATCACTATATTATTGCCGATATTGATATTTCGAAGGGTGCCGCAGTTAAGGATGCTGCTGTCTGCGCCGATGTCAATGCGGAAAAGTTGCTTGATGTCAAGCAGACCGTTGATATAATCAAGGGTACGCTGATATATCTTTTTAGACTCGCTACGGCGGGCTCGGGCCATTATCATCGCCTCTTGTGCGCTCATGCCGGGATAGATTATGACCTCTCTTGAGCCGGTCTCATCAAGCACCGCCACTTTTGTGCCGATGCCGCAAGCGGCCCCTTTTTCATTCTCTATGATATATGTGTTCTCGATTGTAACCCTATTGGCAATGTTAAGACCGATAAGACCTCCGCTTACATTGCGTATGCGCGCTCCGTCGCCTACAGAGGTATCACGAAGTAACGCGTTTGAGATGACGCAACGGGGGTATTTGGCGCGGTTAAGCAGGCCGATGTCTACCTTCCCTTCAAACTCGACATTACGTAAGAGTGACAGGTCGGAATCCGGATTAATGCGGATAGTATCCCAATTTTCGGCATAGCAACCTTGCGCTTTAAGTGTATCAATCTGTTGAGGCGTCAACTTCGTCAGCCTCGATATCGATAGGGGTGTCATCTTCGTTATAGGTTTGATAAAGGAAATCGTTGTAAGGAAATCTCTTGGTATGAATCTCCTTAGCCTTCTCATAGAGCATATCCTTGAGTTCGTGGATATTGATTTTCTCCTTGGCCGATATGAAAATGCAGTTATTATTCATCTTAGCCATCCAGGTCTTTTTAAACTCATCGAGCGATATGTTCTCACGAGTGGCCGGGGTGAGATCATCTGGATCTTTGGGAGTATATTTGAAGGCATCTATTTTATTGAATACCAGAATCTGAGGTTTATCGGTAGCACCGCATACGTCGTGTAATGTTTTTTCCACCACCTCGATTTGCTCTTCAAAATTGGGGTGAGAAACGTCTACCACATGTACCAGCAGGTCGGCATCGCGCACCTCATCGAGAGTAGATTTAAAAGAGTCCACAAGGTGGGTAGGCAATTTGCGTATAAAACCTACAGTATCAGTGAGGAGGAAGGGGAGATTCTCGATAGTCACTTTTCTGACAGTAGTGTCAAGAGTGGCAAACAGTTTGTTTTCGGCAAATACGTCAGATTTACTCAGCAGGTTCATCAAGGTTGATTTACCTACATTGGTATAACCTACGAGGGCTACGCGTGTTAATTTGCCTCGGTTCTTACGTTGGATATTTTTCTGCTTGTCGATATCGCGCAACTCTTCTTTAAGTCTTGAGATTTTATCGAGGATTATACGGCGGTCTGTTTCTATCTGTGTCTCACCGGGTCCGCGCATGCCGATACCACCGCGCTGGCGCTCGAGGTGGGTCCACATTCTGGTAAGTCGGGGCAGCAGGTATTGATACTGAGCCAATTCCACCTGAGTGCGTGCGGTAGCGGTCTGTGCGCGTTTGGCGAAGATGTCAAGTATCAGGCTGGTACGGTCGAGAATCTTCACCTTAAGTTCCTTTTCGATATTTGCCACCTGTTTTGGAGATAGGTCATCATCAAAGATTACCAGTCCGATCTCCTCTTTTTCTACAAAATCAGCGATTTCCTGAAGTTTGCCGGTACCTACGTAGGTACGTGGCTG
>CAMWNR010000124.1 GCA_947175665.1 uncultured Porphyromonadaceae bacterium | reverse complement strand
GGTGATAGGCCCCCTCTCCTTTACCGATCTCGATAAAGAGGGGTGTCTTATAGAGGGGTTTGATGAATTGTCGACTATGGCAACCATCTATAACTACCCCTATTATCCGGAGCATTTCGCCGCTTTAGGTTATGAAAAAGAATCTGACTGGGTGGAATTCTGCATACCGGTGCCGGATTCAATTCCCGACAAGCACCTGCGTATCGCTGAGATAGTCAGGAAGAAATTCGGACTTAAGGTACTCAAATATACCTCAAAGTCCAAGATTAAGAAAGAGTACGGACGTAAACTTTTCGAACTCATCAATGATTCATACAAGGATCTGTATCAATTCTCACGCCTTACCGATCGCCAGATTGATAAGTATATCGATGAGTATCTCTCGCTTCTCGATCTGAGTCTTGTCACCCTGATTGTGATTGAAGCCACCGGCGAACTGGTAGGAGTAGGTATCTCGATGCCGTCAATGAGTAAAGCCTTGCGCAAATCGGGTGGTAAGTTCTTCCCCTTCGGTTGGTATCATCTGCTCAAAGGACTCAAAGGTAAAAATGACCGTGTAGACCTTCTGCTTGTAGGCATAAGACCCGATTATCAGTCAAAAGGGGTTAATGCACTGCTGTTTACCGACCTTATACCGCAATACATTAAGCACGGATATAAATTTGCAGAGTCAAATCCCGAGATGGAGACAAATGCCAAGGTGCAGAATCAGTGGGAAGCATTTAATCCCCGACAGCACCGGCGTCGCAGATCGTATGTGAAACATTTAAGTTAATCTCCAGTCAGATGGATAAGTCAACCGGCAATGGAGCGGAAAAGATAATGCCCTATACCGAAGATGAAAGTAAGGGGAGACAGGTCGAGACAATGTTTGACTCGATTGCTCCGGCTTACGATCTTATGAATAGTTTGATGAGTCTGGGGATGCATACCCGATGGCGCAATAAGGCGCTGAGTATGGCTCTCAAGCGTCTCACCCGTCCCGCTAAGGAAATTCTCGATGTGGCTACCGGTACCGGAGATCTGGTATTCGCGCTGGCTCATAAACTCCCTACCGCTCATCTTACCGGTATAGACCTGTCGGGAGGGATGCTGGAGATAGCCCGTAAAAAAGCCGCATCGCTTACTCCCCTTGACAGGCACCGTATCAAATTTATACAGGCTGATTGTCTGGCATTACCGTTTGCCGATGACAGTTTTGACCTTGTGACCGTAGCATACGGAGTGCGTAATTTTGAAAAGTTACGTAAAGGTTATGCCGAGATGCTGAGAGTGCTAAGACCCGGCGGTGTGATATGTGTGGTGGAATTAAGTTGCCCCACTGCGGCATTGCCCCTTTTGGGCTACAAAATGTATACCCGCGGTCTGATTCCGGTAGCCGGAAAACTGATAAGCGGTGACTCCAGAGCATACTCATATCTGCATGAGAGCATCGAGGCGGCCCCTCAGCGAGAAGAGATGACCCGCATTATGCAGGAAGCAGGTTTTGAGGGGACTACATATAAATCCCTGACACCGGGCGTAGTGTGTATCTATCTGGCAGAAAAGAAAAAATGAACAGAAAAGATTTTGAGATAATGGCTCCCGTAGGGAGCCGCGAATCGTTGGCGGCTGCCATAGCGGCAGGAGCCGATGCCATATACTTCGGTATAGAGGGTCTTAATATGAGATCGCGGTCGAGTTCAAATTTCACTATCGACGATATGCGCGAGATCGCCGCAATATGTAGCGAAAAAGGATTAAAGTCATATCTTACAGTCAATACCATAGTATATGACACGGATATGACCTTACTGCACTCTATCATAGATGCCGCAAAAGAAGCAGGCATATCCGCTATCATAGCCTCCGATATCGCTGCCATTTCGTATGCGGTATCGGTGGGGGTGGATGTTCATATCTCCACTCAGGTAAATATCACCAATATCGAGGCGGTTAAATTTTACTCAAAGTTTGCCGATGTCATGGTACTCGCCCGCGAACTCAATATGGAGCAGGTCAGAGAGATACATGAGGCGATAGTAAGAGAGAATATCTGCGGCCCCTCCGGGCGTCAGGTACGTATAGAGATGTTCTGCCACGGCGCGCTATGTATGGCCGTAAGCGGAAAGTGCTATATGAGCCTGCACGAGATGAACTCATCGGCAAATCGCGGAGCATGCAATCAGATATGCCGCCGGTCTTATACGGTAACTGATAAAGAAACCGGTGCGCAACTGGAGGTGGAAAACCAGTTTATAATGTCGCCTAAAGACCTTAAGACCATACACTTCCTCAACAAACTTGTAGATGCCGGGGTGAGAGTATTCAAAATCGAAGGGCGCGCCCGCGGACCGGAATATGTAGCCGAAACAGTAAAATGCTATTCCGAAGCCCTGCAGGCACTCTGCGACGGCACCTACTCTGATGAGAAAGTAGCCGGATGGGACCAACGCCTGGAGCGTATCTTCAATCGCGGTTTCTGGGACGGTTATTATATGGGGCAACGCCTCGGAGAGTGGAGTAGCAAATACGGCTCCTCGGCTACCCGTGTCAAAAAATACATAGCCAAGGTAACCCGCTACTTCTCCAAACTCGGTGTCGGAGAGTTTAAGATGCTCAGCGGCACCCTGAAACCCGGCGATGAAGTTATCATAACCGGCCCCACGACAGGAGCGCTGATATTTAAAGCCGAAGAGTTGAGACTGGAGTATGATCCGGTCGACGAAGTACACAAAGGTCAACTCTTCTCAATGCCGGTACCGGAAAAGATACGTCCGTCAGATCGGCTCTATATCTGGGAAAAAACCGACCAAACCAACGAAAATTAAGTAAAATAAGAAAAAATAAAAAATAAGATAAAATAAAAATGGCATTAAAATGCGGTATTGTAGGATTGCCTAATGTAGGTAAATCCACTCTATTCAACTGCCTGAGCAATGCAAAGGCACAATCTGCTAACTTCCCGTTCTGCACCATAGAACCGAATGTAGGCGTAATCAGTGTGCCCGATGACCGTCTTACAAAACTCGTAGAGATGTGTCAGCCTAAATCTACCGTACCCGCTACAGTAGAGATTGTAGATATAGCCGGTCTGGTTAAAGGCGCCTCAAAGGGTGAAGGCCTCGGTAATAAATTTCTTGCCAACATCCGCGAGACAGACGCTATACTCCACGTATTGCGCTGCTTTGACGATGATAACATCACCCATGTGGATACAACCGTAGACCCTGTGCGCGATATGGAGATCATAAACTACGAACTCCAACTCAAAGACCTCGAAACCATCGACAATCGCCTCGCCAAGACCGAAAAGCAGGCCAAGACCGGAGGGGATAAAGTAGCGAAGATGCAGGTAGAGGTGCTTAAGGCATTCAAGGAGGCTCTGGAGCAAGGCAAACCCGCACGCAGCGTATCTTTTGAAACCAAAGATGAAGAGAAATTTGCCAAAGAACTCTTCCTGCTTACCTCCAAGCCGGTACTGTATGTATGTAACGTAGATGATGCCTCGGCCGTAGAGGGTAATCACTATGTGGAAGAAGTGCGCAAAGCGATCGAGGGTCAGGATTCAGACCTGATGATAGTAGCCGCCAAGACCGAAAGCGAAATCGCCGAACTCGACACTCACGAAGAGCGACAGGAATTTCTGGCCGAGATAGGACTGCAGGAATCCGGAGTAAGTCGTCTTATCCGCGCCGCCTACAAACTGCTCGACCTGCAGACATATTTTACAGCCGGAGCCGACGAGGTGCGCGCCTGGACCTTCATGCGCGGCACCAAAGCCCCGCAGGCAGCAGGTATCATACATACCGACTTCGAAAAAGGTTTCATACGTGCCGAGGTAATCAAATACGATGACTTCGTGACACTCGGCTCTGAAAATGCCGTAAAAGAAGCCGGCAAGATGGCCGTGGAAGGTAAAGAATATGTAGTGCAAGACGGCGATATTATGCACTTCCGCTTTAACGTTTAATCACCCATACACCTCTGCCGCATCAGCGGTATGACAATACAGGGAGGTATATAAAGAAATGAGGATACATCGATGCCGATGTATCCTCATTTAAATTTATGAGTATCAGGTCTTTATTTATTTACATCCTGCTTAAGGAGATCACGGATCTCAGTGAGAAGAACTTCCTCCTTGGTTGGTTCCGGAGCGGGTTCGGGAGCCGGTTCCGCCTCTTTCTTCTTAAGTTTCATCGCAAATCTGAGAGCCACAAAAATAGAAAGGGCGATAATGAAGAAATCCACGATATTCTGGATAAAGATACCATAATTGATAGCCACCTCTTCGACCGCAGCCACGCCGTCGGCGGTAGCCGGATGCCCCTCGGTGATGACATACTTCAGGTTCTTGTAACCGCTACCACCGGTGCAGAGAGAAATAACCGGCATAATGATATCGTTGACCAGCGAAGCCACGATCTTGCCAAAGGCACCGCCGACGATAACGCCGACCGCCATATCGATCACATTACCCTTAAGAGCAAACTCTTTAAAATCAGTTAAAAATTTTCCCATTTAGATATAGTATTATCGTTAAATTAATTATCGGAAATCTCAAAAAATCTCAACCGGAGCGGAAAGCCGGAAAAGAAATTATTAAAAGTACTTAAAAAGGGGGCGTTACAAAGAAAAATACGCAACTACCCGAGTAACTTTGATGTTATAACAACAGAATCGGGAAAAGTATGCATCGCAAGTTAAAAAAATCAAGTTCCTGGCTATAAAATGCGGGGATATTGATTTATAGAGAGAATTTTAACGTTTCAGTGGCAAAAATTCCCCTCAGTTTTCGTGGAAAAGTAATAAATAATTGCTAAATTTGCAATTGGAAAAGATTATTCCCACACAATAAACAGGTAAAAAAGAATAAAACCCAAATATTTTAAACTATAAAAAGATGACAAAAATTGGTATTAACGGCTTTGGCCGCATCGGACGTTTCGTATTCCGTGCTTCTACAAAAAGAGATGATCTCGAAGTTGTAGCCATCAATGACCTTCTTCCCGTAGACTACATGGCATACATGCTTAAGTATGACACAATGCACGGCCGCTTCGACGGCACAGTAGACTACGATATGGAAAAGAGCCTCCTCATCGTAAACGGCAAGCCCATCCGCGTGACAGCATGCAAGAACCCCGCAGAGATCGGCTGGGGCGAGGCTGGCGCAGAATACGTAGTTGAGTCTACAGGCCTCTTCCTCACTGAAGAGAAGGCTAAGGCTCACATCGAGGCTGGCGCTAAGTATGTCGTTATGTCCGCTCCTTCCAAGGACGCTACTCCGATGTTCGTAGTTGGTGTAAACGCTGACACATACGCTGGCCAGCAGTTCGTATCCAACGCTTCCTGCACCACCAACTGTCTCGCTCCTATCGCTAAGGTGCTCAACGACAAGTTCGGTATCAAGGAAGGCCTCATGACTACAGTACACTCCACTACAGCTACTCAGAAG
>CAMWNR010000123.1 GCA_947175665.1 uncultured Porphyromonadaceae bacterium | reverse complement strand
CTTTTAAATCAAGGCAATATGAGGCAATGTATTAAGTTTTATCGCTCAGTAACAGTCAATTATCATTAATACAAATCATTGATAATCAACCAATTACTTGCCGATGCAGAAGGTGGAGAATATGGTTTGGAGGAGGGTGTCGGTGGTTATGGCACCGGTGATGGTGCCGAGGTGGTGGATGGCTTCGCGGAGGTCTTGGGCTATCAGGGCGGGGGAGAGGTCTGTTGTCAGTCCTTCTTTTATGCGGTGTAGGGCTTCGGCGGTGGCTGTCAGGGCTTGGTAGTGGCGGAGATTTGTTATTATCGTGGTGTCGGATTGCTCCGGTGTCACTATCTCTGTTAGCGTGGCTTTTAGCCGATCTATGCCTGTACCGGTCTTTGCTGATATTTCTATCACGGGGAGGATCATCAGATTTTTCCCATCTGATATTTCAATCATGGAGGGGATGGTTTTGCTGTTGGCGGTGGGGGTGGGTTGGAGGTCTTTTTTGGTGATGATGGGTAGGATTGTGGTTTCGGCAGGGAGGGTAGGGAGGAGGGTTTGGAGTAGGGAGAGTTGTGGGTCTATGTCGGTGGTGGGGTCTATTAGCCAGAGTACTAATGAGGCATTTGCTAGTTGGGTTTTGGCTCGCTCCACACCTATCTGCTCGATAGTGTCTTCGGTATCGCGTAGTCCGGCCGTGTCGATAAAGCGGAAGAGGACATCTCCGATTTCTGCGGTGTCTTCAATTGTGTCGCGTGTGGTGCCGGGGATGTCGCTTACAATAGCCTTTTCATCTTCTATCAGAGCATTGAGAAGGGTTGATTTGCCGGCATTTGGTATTCCGGCTATGACGGTGGGTATGCCGTCTTTAATGGCTTTCCCTTTTCGGAAGGTAGCACGCAGGCGGTTTATGTCACTGATGGTGCGGTCAGATAATTCGTTGAGTCGATTGCGATCTGCAAACTCTACATCTTCTTCCGAGAAATCAAGTTCGAGTTCCAGCAATGAAGCGAGTGTTATCAGGTCGTTGCGGATACCATCAAGACGACGCGAGAGTTCACCTTTCATGGCCGAAGTGGCTATGCGGTGAGCGGCTCTGGACTCTGCACTTATGGTGTCCGCGATACTTTCAGCCTGCGCCAGATCTATGCGGCCATTTATAAAGGCACGCTTCGTAAACTCTCCGGGTGCAGCCGGTGCGGCTCCGGCATCAATAAGCAGAGCCATCACCTCGCGTTGTATCCATTTTGAACCGTGGATTGAAAACTCTACGGTATCTTCACCTGTAAAACTTTTGCCTTTGTGGAAGATTGTAGCCACAGCCTGGTCTGCCACTTCGTCGTCAGGGGTGATAATATCACCTAAATGTGCGGTATGGGAGGTTGCGTTTTTCAGACTTTTCCCCTTCCAAACCTTATCGGCTATTTCTAACGCCCGGGGGCCTGAAAGACGTATTACTGCGATACCTCCAACGCCGGGAGGTGTGGATACGGCTGCTATTGTAGTTGATTCCATTCCTTAAATAGTTTATGACTTTCTACATAATCCTCGATCGAATCGGGGAGTGCTGAGAAAAAATCGAGTCCGGTGATTTTTTCCACTTCATCGACTGTCAGAGCATAATCTTCCATATTACCCGAAGCCTTCATGTTGGGGTAAAGGAATCCTATGGCACGGGGTTTTTCTACGTATGGTGCGAGTAATACTTTAAAGAATGCCGATGGTACTCTTACGCCGGTCTTACCGATTACCGAGGTGTCGGAGTCGTTGTATACGGGTCCGGCTATAATCACAAGAGCCGAGTCGCGTTCGGCCCATTGTCTCTCTTTCTTTTCGAGGGTAGACCATGCGCCGGAGTTGAGCGAGTGATCTTGCGGGGCGATATTTGCCAATGAGAAACAGTCTTCCATAGCCTCAGCACTCCATTTCTGATCTGCAGCGGGGCAGAGGTGTCCGCGATCGTAACCGGCATTGCGATAATCATCGGTAATAGCGCATCCAGGCAAAGACTCATCGCACCAGAAACGGTTAGAACGTGAAATATCGCCATTGGCTTCAGAGCGCAGCAATTCCCAGCCTACCCAATCCGGTGTATGATTCTCCGGATTAAACATAACGGTAAAGCCTGTATATTCCTTTAGTAAGGAATTGGGTCTGCGCGAAGCATCGATCTCCTTGGCTATCTCGAGTTGAGGATAATGTAGTACTCCATGGGTTGATTGCGGTGCCGGTGATGAGGGGCCGCCGGTGCGTCGGCAGGAATGAGCACACTTTAAGCCTACTGCTATCAGGGTTAATATTATTAGTGCCGCAAAGAGAAACTTCCACTTATCGGGTGTAAAATTGCGGCGACGAGAATATTTCTTACGAGCCATAACGAAAAATTTTTTCAAAATTACAAAAAATGTCGCAAAAATGGCTAACTTTGGGGAAAATACAAATTTGATTGGACGATATGAATGTAACAGAACGTTTTCTGCGCTATGTGAAATTTGACACACAGAGCGATGATCTTACCAATATGACTCCTTCTACACCCGGTCAGATGGAATTTGCCATTTATCTGAAAGGTGAGTTAGAGGCAATGGGTCTTGAGGAAATATCACTTGACGATAATGGCTATCTTATGGCTACCCTCCCCTCAAATATCGATGAGGAAGTACCTGTAGTAGGCTTTATCGCACACCTCGATACCGCGCCCGATATGAGCGGACGCCATGTAAATCCGCGTATTGTCGAGAAATATGACGGTCGCGATATAATCCTCAATCAGGAGCAGAATATAATCCTGAGTCCTAAGGAATTTCCTGAGATGCTCAACTATATGGGTGAAGATCTTATCGTTACCGACGGCACTACGCTTCTTGGCGCCGATGATAAGGCAGGCATAGCGGAGATAATTTCGGCAGTAGCCTACCTTCAGGAGCATCCCGAGATCAAGCATGGCAAGATCCGTATAGCATTTAATCCTGACGAGGAGATCGGTAAAGGCGCTCACAAGTTTGATGTAGAGCGTTTCGGAGCCGAATTTGCCTACACTATGGATGGTGGTGCAGTGGGAGAATTGGAGTATGAAAACTTCAACGCAGCCGGTGCCAAGGTTACTATCAAAGGCCGAAATGTACACCCCGGTACAGCCAAGCACAAGATGGTCAACTCAATACGTGTGGCCAATCAGTTTGCTCAGATGTTGCCCCGCTGGGAGACACCCGAGCATACCGAAGGTTACGAAGGATTCTACCACCTGGTAGGTATCAACGGCAGTGTGGAAGAGACTACACTTACATACATAATCCGCGATCATGACCGTGCAAGATTTGAGAGCCGTAAAAAGGAACTGGAGCATCTTGTACGCAAAACCAACGAGGAGTACCCCGGTTGCTGTACAGTAGAAATCTCAGACCAATACTATAATATGCGCGAGAAGATAGAACCCGTGATGCATATTATCGAACTCGCGGAGAAGGCGATGCGCGAAGCAGGTATCGAGCCGCACGTACAGCCCATCCGCGGAGGTACAGACGGAGCGCAATTGTCGTTTAAGGGTTTGCCGTGTCCCAATATCTTTGCCGGTGGTGAGAATTTCCATGGCCGATACGAGTATGTGCCCATCTCATCAATGGAGAAAGCGCGCGACGTAATAGTCAACATCTGCAGATTATTACCCAAAAAGAACTCGATTAATTTCTAATAGAATCACTCAAACCGTAAATGGGACGAGTAATAGTAATAACAGGGCCGACTGCCAGTGGTAAGTCGGCCCTGGCTTTAGAATTAGCCTCAAAGCGCGGCCTTGAAATAATATCGGCCGATAGCCGTCAGATATATACCGGGATACCGATAGTCAGCGCATTGCCGTCGGACGAAGAACTTGCGAGCGTTAAGCATCATCTTATAGATATGCTCCCGCTTGACGCGTATTATAGTGCATCGATGTTTGAAGAAGAAGCATTGCGCATAGCGCGCCACCAACTTTCGGAGCGAGGAGAGGTGATAGTTTGCGGTGGCTCGATGATGTATATAGATGCTTTCTGTTATGGCATAGATGCTCTACCCACCATTCCGGAGGAGATCAGACAGGCCACATATCAAGAGGCGGAAGAGAAAGGGCCCGAATGGGCTCTGTCTACGCTCAAGACGATGGATCCTGCATACTATGATAAGGTAGACCGATCCAATATGAAGCGAGTTATCCATGCGATAGAGATAATGCGAGCCGGAGGAAAGAGTATGACAGACCTGCTAACCGGCGAGAAGAAGAAGCGGGAATTTGAGATAGACTTCCGCTATATCGATATGCCCCGCGATATCCTCTTCAAGCGTATCAACGAGCGGGTAGACCGCATGATAGAAGCCGGATTGGAAGAAGAAGCACGCAGAGTATACCCACTGCGAGGTCTCAATTCACTTAATACGGTGGGGCTCAAAGAGATGTTTGCGTACTTTGACGGTCAAATGGATAGAACCACCGCCATAGAGCGTATCAAGAAAAATACCAGGGTATATGCCAAAAAGCAGGAGACCTGGCACTCGCGGAGGTTGAGGAATATGGGTAAAAAAATAGAGAGATAACTTTTAAAGTTATCTCTCATTTTTTTAATATCATTAGAAATCGTAGCCCACTGAGAATACCCAGCATTTACGTCTGCCCCCGAGATTGCCGTTATCCCACGGTTTCAGCGCACCGGCCTGATAGTGAACTCCAACTAAATAATGGTCGAGAAATTTAAGCGAAGTTCCGAATTTAAAACCGAAATCAAAGGAGGTCGGTGTCATAGGTGCATAACTCACAGGCAAAGCATCATCGGCCGAGTAAAGAGGATAAATTGCATCACCCTTAATCGAGTTTTTCAGAATAATCTGAAAGTAAGGACCGAAATCCACATTCCATCTGATATCATCAGAGATATTGAAATGTACACTTGCCAAAATAGGTATAATGAAACTGTAACTGTGGATATTGCCATATTGGGTAAGATATTCAGTGCCATCGGTTGTCACTGCAGTACGCGACAGATAATCATACTTACCGCTGCGAGACTCAAAAAAGATACCCGGCTCAATAGAGAGATAATCTCTGAAGTTGATGCTTGCAACCGCACCGACATCAATACCGGTGCCCCATGAGTTATTATTCCAAGTATCAAACACCCCGCGATTAACAGTAACGTTAGAGGTATTGACTCCGGCGCGGACACCTACATAAAAAAGAGATTCAGCAGGAGCGTTGTTGAAAAAATCTGCGGCAGATACCGATGTGAAAGAAGCGAGCATCGCGGCCGACAATGACAATATTACTTTTTTAATATTCATTTTAATCTGTAAATTATTCTAACTTACCATAAATAAATCCTGTCTCAACCTTATGGCGAGATGAGAATATAAATGCAAAAATAATATAAAATCATAGATTAAAAGTATAAAAATAAAAAAAATTAACAGTGTCAAACCTAACACACTAAATG
>CAMWNR010000122.1 GCA_947175665.1 uncultured Porphyromonadaceae bacterium | reverse complement strand
GAGAGGGGGGTGGTTTGGATGGTTAGAGGGAGGCCTTCTTGGGTCAGGAAGATTTGCAGGCGGTAGGCGAGGGCTGTAAGGGGGTGAGAGAGGCGGGGGGTCAGTTCGTCGTAGTAGAGGTATCCCCTGGCCGGGTATATCGCCTCTGTTACGAGGCGATATGCCCAGGGGGAGTGTATGCCGAATCCTCGGGAGTGTCTCCATCGGCAGAAGCGGTCAAATAATCGCTTGGCCGGATTCATTTACTGCTTTTTTTGAGATGTTTTATCCATACTCCGAGGGCGAGAAGTGAGAGCAGGAAGATTGCGATTACTGCTATGATGCCGATGGTGTTGGTAACTGTGAGTGATTTGGGGTTAAACTCGAATATTACCTGATGCTTGCCGGCAGGGAGCCGCAGTGCGCGGAAGGTATAGTCTACGCGGCCGATCGGAGTGGGGGTGCCGTCTACAGTAGCCTCCCAACCCCACGGGAAATATATATCCGAGAATACCGCGATACCACCATTGGTAGAAACCGCCTCAAATGTCAGTTTGTCGGGTGCATATTCAAGCAGAGTTATTTTATCGGCGGGGGAAACCGGAGTTGCCTCACCGAGTATGCTCTTGAATTGCTCTTCGGCAACAGCGGTAGTATGCGGATTAATCGCAGAGAGAGCCTCCATTTCCTGATTGGCGTTATCGACATAGTTAATTCTGTCTACAAACCAGGCATTGCCGTAAGCATTGGGGTTCTCCTCGGCATAGTCACCGTATAGGTAGTATTTGGTGTTGAGAAGATTGAGAATCGGTTCGTCGACACCGGCAAAAAGGCGGGTATCGATTGAGTCCGCTTCGGCTTGAGTCAGGGTAGAATCCTGTTGCAGGATGCTCAGGCGCTCGGCATTATCGTGAGCCTTTTGCAAGGCGCGACCGATAGCGGGTTGTATCTGACGGGTAATCAGGTCGTTGTAGCGCGTGAGTTTGGCAGCGTGGTAACCACCGATAGTCTTATGGAAATAAGAAGAACGGGCACCGCTGAAGTCCTGCAGGTCAGCCACACGATAATATGACTTATCCTCAAGAATCATACGGTCTGCTTCAGACTCGGCAAAGGTTGCGGTCTGCGGCATCGGTTCGACGAAGTTGTCGGAATTAACATATCGTTTATTGATGCTGAAGAGGTCTATAAGTACGATAGCCGACAAAGCGCAAACGAAGAGGGTAGACTGCTTGAAAGCCCCTCTGAGGTATAACCAGATCAGCAAGAATCCGATAACAATAAATCCGAACGAGCGGCCGCAATCGGCACTGACAAGGCCGAGTCTCGCATCGCGTATTGTAGCGAGGATATTGGCATAAGCCGGGTCTGTAAAGATACCCTGCGCCTGCAGTTGCGAAATCTCCTGTTGCGAAAACGCCTGTCCGAAAATAGAGGGGGAGAGCCAGCCGATAAGGCAAACAGCGGCACCGAGACCGAAAACGGTATAGAACTGCCACTTATATCTGCTGAGAAAATCAGGGGTGCGCACCATCTTGATGACTGTCATGGTAGCCAGCAGCGGCAGGCAGAACTCCATCACCACAAGGATGCTCGAAACTGCACGGAATTTGTTATACCCCGGCATATAATCGATAAAGAGGTCTGTAAGCCACGGGAAATTATGACCCCAGGAGAGGAACAGCGAGAATACCGCGCCTGCAAAGAGCGCCCACTTCATCGGAGCATACTCAGGCGAATCGATAACAAAAAGGCCGAGCAAAGCGAGGAGAAAAACGATAGCCCCGACGTAGACGGGTCCGTTGGTCATAGGTTGGTCACCGAAATATTGCGGGAAACTTTGCAGCACCTGCATTTCGGCCGGTGATAGGTACGCGTTGTTGGCGGCATCGGTATCAGCCACCGAGAGGAGTGTGTTTTGACCGCCCACAGGCTTAATGGTAGCGCCCCCCTTGATGTTGGGGATAAGCAGTGTCAGCGACTCATCCTGACCGTAACTCCATGCGGTAATCGCATCGCGATCCATACCGGAGGCTGGAGCGGAGCCATCGCTGTCGGCCGAGAGAGCGGTAGCATGGCCGCGTACAGTCTCCTTGGCATACTCATAACTATTGTAGAGAGAGGCCGAGTTGGCCGCGAGAGCGAGAAGAGCGGCACCGGCAAGGCAAGCGGAGGCCTTACACCAGGTGGCGAAATTCCGTTCGCGCCACAAGGTCACACCGCGGGCGATAATCATGAAGAGAATCAGGAAGCAGAAATAATAGGTCATCTGCGGGTGATTGCTCTGCAACTGGAGGGCGGCAAAAAGAGCCGTCAGCGCGCTACCGGCCAGATAGCGCCCGCGATACAGCAACGCGATACCCCCTATGGTAGGTGGTATATAAGCGAGAGTCACAAACTTCCATATATGGCCGGCGCCGATAATGATAATGAAATAAGAGGAGAAACCCCAGGCCAGAGCGCCGAATAGTGCTTCGGGCCACTTCATCTTCATGCATAGACACATGATAAAGAAACCGAGCATCATGGCGAATAGCAGATTGGCCGGAGAGGGCAATCCCAGGGTATAGACTTTGAAGATCCACCCCATGAGAGTATTGGCCGCGTATGTAGGGGAGATCTGGAACGTAGGCATACCGCCGAAAAGGGCATTGGTCCACCGGGCGGCGTGTCCGGTCTCAGCCTCATACTGTTGCACCTCCTGACCGTTAGCGAGGCCCTGGAGTATGTCATGTTGCTGTAACACATTGCCCCTGAAATCATCGGGGGCGAAAAAAACGATGGCTACGACTGCCGTAAGCAGCGCAGCCATCAAAGGATATAAATAATGTTTTTTCACTTTTTCTTACCGGGTACGAGAGGAATAGTGATTTGACGGTTAAGGCTCTGTTCGAGCGAGATAAGGGTCTCTGTTTCAGTGACACCCTTAATCTGTTGGATTTTATCGTTGAGGAGTTCCATGAGGTGAGAGGTATCTGAGGCGTAAACCTTGATAAGCATAGAGTAAGGTCCGGTGGTGAAGTGGCACTCGACTACTTCAGGAATTTCCTCAAGTTGCTGGAGCACTTCGCGATAAAGCGAACCTTTCTCGAGTTTCACGCCTATATAGGTGCAAGTGTTAAATCCGAGGCGCTTCTGATCGACATTATATCCGGAGCCGGTGATAATACCGATATCTACGAGGCGCGCTATACGCTGGTGGATTGCAGCGCGGCTCACACCGCAAACTTCTGCGATATCCTTAGAAGGCTTACGCGCGTTGCGCATGATGATGTTAAGGATACGACGGTCAAGATTATCAATTTTTTCCATGAGATGTTAGAAAAATCCGGCGATCGCGCGGGGGGATTACCCTCATAGCGGCGGATCGCCGGAAATAAGGTTATGATTGTGTTTTCTTGGGATATTAAAATGATAAAAAATTCAAGGTCAGGGGAAACATCTCATCACGATCAGCGGATGATCTGCTTAACGGCATTAGCGCCCTGCTTCACGATATAAAGGCCTGCTGTCGGGTTAGAAATCTTACGGCCCTGAAGGTCATAATATTCTACGGGAGCGTCAGCATCGATGCCTACTTCCTCTACACCGGTATCATCGGTAGAGAACACGAGGGTGAGAGTGAAGGGTTCGGAGAAGTCCATACCGAGGTTGGCATAACCATCCTGTGCCACAAGTTCGATCTTCATAGTTGTGGTTGCAGAGGGGTCAGCGTCTTCGAGGTGTACTTCCCACTGGAAAGTGTCGTTACCGGCTGCGGGCACGATAACCTGGCCGAAACCGGCATTGCCTGTATCAGCGGGGAGACAGTTCTGAGCGGGGTCAACAAGATTGGGAGCGAGACCACCGGAGTAGCACATGGAGGGGAAACCGTAGGGGTATGTAGCGCTATTTGCATTCTCCTCATAATAATCATAGGTAGGATTTACAAAGAGGTAAGCACCGGTAATCTGGCGGGGATCTTCTTCGAGGTTCACGACATGGATATGGGGTAGATAAG
This sequence comes from uncultured Porphyromonadaceae bacterium, assembly GCA_947175665.1. Classification (GTDB taxonomy): domain Bacteria; phylum Bacteroidota; class Bacteroidia; order Bacteroidales; family Muribaculaceae; genus Lepagella. The sequence goes on along the minus strand of CAMWNR010000122.1, from coordinate 1,475 downwards.
TCACCTTGCCGGGCTCAGCGGGGTTATCAAGTTGATCATCCGGAGTAGGGAGGATATTCAATACTTGACCGTTGGTAAGAGTCTCACCGTTGTAGGTAACCTTAAAGAAGTCATTAAACTCCTGAGCATTGGCCGCCAGAGCGGGGAGGAGTGCTGCAAGACCGAGTAAAAGTTTTTTCATATTATCGTAAAATTTAGAGTATACCGTACTCCGCAAATATGTAAAACAAGGGTTAAAAAACATATAAACGAGAGGACGATTAAATCGTTTAAAAATTTCTAAAGCCGAAAATAATAATAAAAAATGGAATAAGCGCAATAATTAACGATTTTTTTCATAATTACACGCGAGAAAAGGGAAAAATGTAGCAAACTACCAATAAAAAGAATCGGTCTACCCTCAAAAAAGGGTAGACCGATATAAAATTAGTTATTTTTAAGAAATCTTGAGATTACGCCTTAAATCAGATGTGGGGACCTGCAGCGGCAAGAGCCTTACCTGTAGCGTTGGTTTCAAATTTCTTGAAGTTTTCGATAAACATTTCGGCGAGTTTCTTAGCCTTTTCGTCCCATTCCTTCGGATCAGCGTAAGTGTCGCGGGGATCGAGGATAGCGCTGTTAACGCCGGGGAGTTCGGTGGGGATAACGAAATCGAAGTAGGGGAGCACCTTAGTGGGAGCCTTCTCGATGTCGCCGTTAAGGATATCGTCGATGATACCGCGGGTATCGGGGATAGAGATACGCTTGCCGGTACCGTTCCAACCTGTGTTAACGAGATAAGCCTTAGCACCGTTAGCCTTCATCTTCTTCACGAGTTCCTCAGCATATTTAGTGGGGTGGAGTGAAAGGAAAGCCTGACCGAAGCAAGCAGAGAAAGTGGGAGTCGGTTCGGTGATACCACGCTCAGTACCTGCGAGTTTAGCGGTAAAGCCTGAGAGGAAGTAATACTGAGCCTGCTCATCGTTGAGGATAGCCACCGGGGGGAGTACACCGAAAGCGTCGGCAGAAAGGAAGATAACCTGCTTTGCAGCGGGGCCCTTGCTTACGGGCTTAACGATATTCTCGATGTGGTAGATGGGGTAAGAAACACGAGTGTTCTCGGTTACGCTCTTATCAGCGAAATCGGGAGTACCGTCTTCTGCTACAGTTACGTTCTCAAGGAGAGCGTCGCGCTTGATAGCACCGTAGATGTCGGGCTCGTTTTCCTTAGAGAGGTTGATAACCTTAGCGTAGCAACCACCCTCGTAGTTGAATACACCCTCGTCGTCCCAGCCGTGCTCGTCGTCACCGATGAGTTTACGTTTCGGGTCGGTAGAAAGGGTAGTCTTACCTGTGCCTGAGAGACCGAAGAAGATAGCGGTAGAAGTCTCATCCATGTTGGTATTGGCAGAGCAGTGCATTGAAGCGATGCCGCGGAGGGGGTTGAAGTAGTTCATCATAGAGAACATACCCTTCTTCATCTCACCACCATACCA
>CAMWNR010000121.1 GCA_947175665.1 uncultured Porphyromonadaceae bacterium | reverse complement strand
TATCTCAAAAATCTTTAAGTTTTATTTGCACATTAATTTTCATTACTTACTTATCAGTATAATTTGCCTTCGAAATTTTAACGCTTTACTTGAAATATTGTTGCAGTTAACTACAGTTTTTTTGTTAATTTTGTAATCTATGAGCGAAACTCCCTATATTGTATCCGCCAGAAAGTATCGCCCGGCTAATTTCAAAAGCGTTGTCGGACAAAAAAATCTTACCGATACGCTTAAAAACGCTATCAGCGCCAACAGACTGGCACAGGCATATCTTTTTTGCGGTCCGCGCGGTGTCGGAAAGACATCTTGCGCTCGTATATTTGCTAAAACCATAAATTGTCTTAACCCGGATCCCGATGGTGAGGCATGCGGTGTGTGCGAGTCCTGCCGCTCTATCGAAGAGGGTAATTCTTACAATATTATCGAACTCGATGCAGCCTCCAATAATTCGGTCGATGATATCCGATCCCTGACCGAACAAGTCAACGTACCCCCGGTAGTAGGCAAGTACAGAATTTTTATCATCGATGAGGTTCACATGCTGACCTCTCAGGCATTTAACGCCTTTCTCAAGACTCTTGAAGAACCACCCTCGTACGTGGTGTTCATTCTCGCCACTACCGAGAAACATAAAGTAATCCCTACCATCCTCTCTCGATGCCAGATTTACGACTTCAAGCGCATCACCATTCAGGATATGGTAGAACATCTGCAATATGTAGCATCTTCTGAAGGTATTACCGCAGAGGTGGCGGCTCTTAATGTCATTGCCAAGAAAGCAGACGGTGCTATGCGCGATGCTCTCTCAATATTTGATCAGGTCGCGGCATCATCATACGGCAATATTACTTACGACTCTGCCATCAATTCCCTTAATGTACTCGATTACGAATTCTACTTCAGACTTATCGATGCCTTTAGTAAAGGAGATATACCAGAGGCTCTCATGATATACAAGGAGATACGCGATCGTGGATTTGATTCTCTTTTCTTTATCAACGGATTAGCCAATCATATCCGGGATTTGATGGTAGCATACTCTCCGCAAACCGCTACACTTCTTGAAGTTGCCGATGATCTGGCCGCCCGATACACTAAGCAGGCTAAATCTCTACCGGTAGACTGGCACTATGCAGCCATGAAGGTGATCAATGACTGCGATTATAAGTACCGAACGGCTTCTAATAAGCAATTTCTTGTTGAGTTGACGCTTATACGCCTTGCTCAATTGCTTAATCCTCCTACGGCCCCTTTTGACCGGGTGGATAGCGAATTAACCCCTTTACGCGACATCGCTATTCCACCGGAAACTTCTGTGCAATATAATAACGTTGCACCGGTCGCGCATCACGTTACCCCTGATACTACCCATAAAGTTACAGAAACTCCTGCAGTATCAGTTTCAACACCGGCACGCGAAGAGCCGTCTCAACCTGCCGAACGGCGCAGAACCGCTCGCTCCTCGCGACGTCCGGATACGTTCCGCATCTCTGATGAGAGCAACCTCACTGCTCCATCCCTCGGAGGTACACCTGAAAATCAACATGAACCGGTCACTCCTGAACAATTCAGAGATGCCTGGAGCGAATATATCGCAAAGAATCCGGATAAGCATATCCTTGTTTCATCGATGGCTAAAAGTCTGCCGATTCAGACTGGCGATGAGGAGTACAAAGTAATTGTTGAGCATCCTGCAATACGTCAGGCCTTTGAGAGTGAGATGTCAGGACTCATGGAGTATCTGAGATCTCGGCTTAAAAACGATGCACTTGTTCTTAAAGTCGAGATAGATGAGTCTAAAGAGATTCTTAAGCAACTGCCCCCTCAAGAAATGCTGAAAAATATGATCGAAAATAACGCTCCTTTAGCCGAATTCATATCATCTATAGATGCAGAATTGATATAGATATGATATCTATAGATTGATTAGGACTTTTGCTTTACAATTCTATCGTACTTTACAAGTCTCCCGGATAATAAATGCTGAAGTGCACGCCAAAAGTAGTATACAAAACTTTTGGGGTGCACTTCATTCTTGTGGATTGAAATATCAATAAGTCGACCGGCAGTGAGTCGACTTTTTCTAACTATAAAGAAAAAGAGGCTCTCTATTACGAAAGCCTCTCTCTTCGATATTAATTTAAAAAATTATGTATCGTATTAATCCTCGTTAAGGTTAACTCTCTTGAAACTTACTACTGCAAGTCCCTTCTGAGTCTGATCAAGGAATGCACCTACTGTAAGCGAAGCATCACGGGTATACTCTTGCTCCATAAGGCAATTTTCCTTATAATATTTGTTGATACGACCATTAACGATGTTATCGATCATCTGCTGGGGAAGGTTAGCAGCCTTTTGCTCAGAAGTAGTCTTGATGATTTCACGAGCCTTCTCAGCATCAGCCTCAGTAAACCAACCCTTGCTAAGGTTAGAAGCAATGTGATCTTCGCTATCGAAGTGGTTGGGATTAAGACCAGCCTTCTTAAGAGCAGCCTCTACAGCCTTCTTAACCTGCTCAGCCTTAGTCTTTTCGATAGCCACAGCCTTTTCTTCTTCGATAATTGAAGCGGGTACTGCGTCACGATCTACTGCTACAGGATTCATTGCAGCCACCTGCATAGCAACTTCCTTACCTACTTCAGCAGTTACACCTTCCTGATTGAAACCTACGATAGTAGAAAGTTTATTGCCAAGGTGATCATAAGCGGCTACGCTGGGAGCCTCGATGCACTCGTAAGCGCCGAGTTCCATCTTCTCACCTGTCTTACCGATCTCGTCAGTAATATTTTCTGCAACTGTGCGACCGTTAAGGTCAAGATTCTTAACTTCGTCAAGAGTCTTGGCACCTGCTTCAACAGCCTTGTCAAGGATTGCCTTGGTAAGAGCGCGGAAAGACTCGTTTTTAGCAACGAAGTCAGTCTCACACTTGAGTGCTACGATTGCAGCGAAACCGGGCTTGCAAGCAGCGAGTACGCAACCCTCTGCAGCCTGGCGATCTTCACGCTTGGCAGCCACAGCCTGACCCTTCTTACGGATGATCTCGATAGCGGCCTCGATATTGCCCTCTGTTTCAGCAAGAGCGTTTTTGCAGTCCATCATACCTGCACCGGTCATGTGGCGCAGTTTCTTGATGTCTTCAATAGATACTGCCATGATATATATTAGGAGTATTAAGTTTAAATATAAAAATCAAAAAAAGAAGAATTACTCTGCAGCGGGAGCCTCTGCTGTTTCAGCAACGGGAGCCTCAGTCTCGGTGCGACGTACACGACGACGTTTTCCGGGAGCACCCTCAGCAGCCTCATCCTTTTCCTCGACAGCGTTGTCAGCCTTCTCTACCTTACGCTCTTCAAGACCCTCAGCCATAGCAGCGGTTACAGCACCGAGGATAACGTCAATGCTCTTAGAAGCATCATCGTTAGCGGGGATTACGAAATCTACATTCTCGGGGTTAGAGTTTGTATCGACGATTGCAAATACAGGGATACCAAGACGGTTAGCCTCTGCTACTGCAATGTGCTCTTTCATAACGTCTACTACAAAGAGAGCAGCGGGGAGTTTAGAAAGATCAGCGATCGAACCGAGGTTCTTCTCGAGTTTAGCACGCTGACGAGTGATCTGAAGTTTCTCGCGCTTTGACAAGTTGTCAAAAGTGCCGTCCTTAGTCATCTTATCGATCTGGGTCATCTTCTTAACCGCCTTACGGATAGTAGGGAAGTTAGTAAGCATACCACCGGGCCAACGCTCAATTACGTAAGGCATGTTGATAGCACCGGCCTTCTCAGCCACTGCTTCCTTAGCCTGCTTTTTAGTAGCGACAAAGAGAACCTTACGACCACTCTTAGCGATCTGCTTGAGAGCGTTTGCTGCATCTTCGATCTTAGCAGCAGTTTTGTAAAGGTCGATGATATGAATGCCATTGCGCTCCATAAAGATATAAGGAGCCATAGCGGGATTCCATTTACGTTTAAGGTGACCGAAATGACATCCGGCCTCGAGGAGTTGATCAAATGTGGGTGTTGCCATTTTTATTTATTTGTTTACTTTCTTTAAAAATCAATTTGCCGGTAGGGTAATGCCCGTAAATACCATCAGGCGAATAACCGGATGCATCTCCATCCTGCAAATTTAGATACTAAACTGATATTAACGCTTAGAGAACTGGAAGCGTTTACGAGCCTTCGGCTGACCGGGTTTCTTACGTTCTACGCTACGAGCGTCACGAGTCATGAAGCCTTCTGCACGAAGAGCGGGTTTGTCTTCAGGATTGATCTTAACAAGAGCGCGGGCGATAGCGAGACGAAGTGCTTCAGCCTGACCCTTGTAACCGCCACCATCAAGGTGAACAAGAATATCATATTTGCCATCAACATCAAGTGTAGCGAGCGGCTGCTTAACTACATACTGAAGAATTGAAGAGGGGAAATATACATCAAGCGGACGCTTGTTGATCACGATCTGACCATTGCCTTCTGTGAGATATACACGAGCCACTGCAGCCTTACGACGGCCAATTGCATTTACTTTTTCCATCTTCCTTATTTAACTTTATTGATGTCAATAACTACGGGGTTCTGTTCGCTATGGGGATGTTCACTACCGTTGTAAACATAAAGATTTCTGAGTTGCTCAGCACCAAGTTTAGTTTTGGGGAGCATACCCTTCACAACCTTTATGAAGAGGGGGTGACGACCGGCATGCACAGTCTTCTTGAAAGACTTAGCCATAAGGTCACCGGGAGTGAAAGCGCGCTGACCACCCGGATAACCGGTATAGCGAAGATACTCGCGCTTATTCATCTTGTCATTAGACATAACCACCTTATCAGCATTGATGATGATTACATTATCACCACAATCCATATTAGGAGTAAAATCAGCCTTATTCTTACCACGAAGAATTTTAGCCACCTTAGAGCAAAGACGACCGAGAACTTGGTCGGTTGCATCGATTACAACCCACTTCTTTTCAATAGTAGCGGGAGTAGCGGAGAGAGTCTTGTAACTTAAAGTATCCACTTTATTATCGAAATTTAAAATTACTATTATATCTTACTGTGGAAATACAGATTAAAATCTGAAATTCCGATATGTCGCGGACGTAAAAACATCCGGGCATAAATAAAGCATTGATTACCAAAGGCAAAGGTGGCCAAACCCTAAAAACCCCGATAAATCAATAGACAAATTGGATATAATCGGCTTGCAAAATTACAAATTATCTGACAATTACACAAATAAATCATAAAAAACTTCGGCAAAAAAATCCGCATCAGTGTCATTTTGATGTACCCGACATTAAGTACGTCCTTATAAGATAGCCTACTCTCCCGCTTTCGCAATATAGACCAGCACCGGCAGCGCGATAAGGTTTAGCAATTTCAACCATCACTACTGGAGGGGGAATGTTTTTACAAAAAAAGCCTCAGCGTTTTGCTGAGGCTTCCTTAAGGGGGCGATTACCTACTCTCCCGCTTTCGCAGTACCATCGGCGTGATAAGG
>CAMWNR010000120.1 GCA_947175665.1 uncultured Porphyromonadaceae bacterium | reverse complement strand
CACCACAACCGCGAGAAAGATATCGCTCGCTCAGGAGGGCACAAGCGCTTATCTAAGCATAGCCGGTGACGCCACAGCGCAGATCAACTTCGGTGAAACAATTGGTAATCTGCAGTATAATGCCCAGCAACCCCGCTTCTCGGTCTACACTTCCAAACAAGAGGGCGTGCAGATTTATAAATACTCAGGCGGCCTGACAGAGGTGCAGATGCCCGACGTAAATATAGCGGATGCGGCCGGAGTGAGAATCTTCACAATCGAAGGTGTGGAAGTCACCACTGCAGAAAACGAGTTGCCCCGTGGTATATATGTCAAGGTATATCCCACAGGCAAGAGCGCCAAAATAATGGTACGCGGAAATTTCTGAATCCCGAAAAGCAAATAAAATGAAATAATTATTTGCGTAATCGAAATTATTACTAAATTTGCAAGCAATAACCTCCCCCTCCATAGAGAGGGGGAGAATATACTTGACAAAATCCTTAAATCTAAAACAACCAATTATGTTATCCGGCACAAATGTCAAGACATTAGACAGAGTCGTAGTTCGCTTCTCGGGCGACTCCGGCGATGGAATGCAGTTGGCAGGCAATATCTTCTCTAACGTATCGGCAGGAGAGGGGAGCCAGATCAGTACTTTTCCAGATTATCCGGCTGAAATCCGGGCTCCGCAAGGTTCGCTGAGCGGTGTGAGCGGTTTTCAGGTAAATGTCGGCAAGGGTGTACATACACCCGGAGATGAAGCCGATGTGCTCGTAGCCATGAACCCGGCCGCACTTAAGACCAATCTTAAATTCTTAAAACCCGGCGGTATTATAATCTGTGATGTAGATACATTCCGTCCGGCCGATCTTAAGAAAGCCCAATATGCAACTGATGACCCGGTGACCGAACTCGGCATCAATCCCGATCGTATCATGCTTGTGCCGATGACTACACTGCTCAAGCATACACTCGAAGACTCGGGGATGGATCCCAAGTCGATACTCAAGTGCAAGAATATGCTCGCACTCGGCCTTATCTGCTGGTTATTTGACAGCCCTGTAGAGAGTGTGTTGCGTAAACTTCAGAAGAAATTCGCTAAAAAGCCCGCTGTCTATGAGGCTAACGCCAAGGTAATACAGGCAGGTTGGGATTACGGGCACAATACACACTCCTCGATGCCTACCTATCGTATTGAGACAGAGAGTGTAAAACCCGGTGTATATACTGATGTAAACGGTAATACCGCTACCGCATGGGGACTTATCATGGCCTCCGAAAAGAGCGGACGCCCCCTCTTCCTCGGTTCATATCCCATCACCCCCGCTACCGATATACTTCATGAATTGGCTAAGCGCAAAGATCTCGGTGTCAAAGCATGCCAGATGGAAGATGAGATAGCCGGAGTATGCTCGGCAATCGGTGCATCGTATGCCGGAGATCTTGCAGTGACATCTACCTCAGGTCCCGGTCTTGCTCTTAAGAGCGAAGGTATCGGTCTGGCTGTAATGGCAGAGTTGCCACTCGTGGTAATCGATGTGCAGCGCGGAGGTCCCTCTACCGGTCTGCCGACCAAGACAGAGCAGACCGACCTCATGCAGGCGCTTTACGGACGCAACGGTGAGTCTCCGCTATGTGTACTCGCGGCCGCAAGTCCTACAGACTGCTTCACAATGGCCTTTGAGGCTGCTCGTATAGCAATCGAACACATGACTCCGGTAATACTTCTTACCGATGCGTTTATAGCCAACGGTAGTTCGGCATGGCGTGTGCCGGAAGAGGAAGACTTCCCCGAAATCAAGCCGCATTATGTTGACGCCAATCGTGTAGAGCAGGGTTGGAAACCCTTCGACCGCGACGAGAATCTGGTAAGATACTGGGCTATCCCCGGTACAGAAGGTGCCATGCATCGTGTAGGAGGTCTCGAAAAGGATATCAAGACCTCAGCGATCTCTACCGATGGTAAGAATCATGAAAAGATGGTGAATATCCGCAGAGAGAAAATTGCCAGAATCGCTGATGATATTCCCGAACTTCAGGTAAACGGTGCAGTAGACTCCGACACTATCTTAGTAGGCTGGGGAGGTACTTACGGACACCTTTTCACCGCCACCGAAGAATTGAATGCCACCGGTAATCCCGTAGCGTTCGCACAATTCCGTTATATCAATCCGCTGCCTAAAAACGCACTCGAAGTGTTGAGCGGATACAAGAATATAATAGTAGCCGAACTCAACACCGGCCAGTTTGCCGACTATCTGCAGATGCACCTCCCCGGCAAGGAGATACTGCGTATCAACAAAGTAGAAGGTCAGCCCTTTATGGTGCGTGAGATTGTAGATGGAGTGCTAAAACATATTAAAAAATAAATGGTCAATTCCAAGGATAAATCTGACATGGAAAACAACGCAGAAAAGAGATTCGCCCCGGCGGATTATAAGAGTGAGCAGAGTGTAAGATGGTGTCCCGGATGCGGTGACCATGCTATTCTTAATGTGCTTCATAAAGCGATGGCCGAAATCGGTGTGGCTCCCAAAGATACCGCAGTGGTATCAGGTATAGGATGCTCATCTCGCTTGCCATACTATATGAATACCTACGGTATGCACACCATCCACGGTCGTGCGGCCGCTATCGCTACGGGTCTGAAGACAGCGCGTCCGGACCTGACCGTATGGCAGATCTCAGGTGACGGCGACGGCCTCGCTATCGGTGGTAATCACTTTATTCACGCGGTGCGCCGTAATATAGATATCAACATACTGCTCTTCAACAACAAGATTTACGGTCTGACCAAGGGTCAGTATTCCCCCACCTCAGATCGCGGAGCGGTAACTAAATCATCACCCTACGGCACTACCGAAGACCCCTTCATCCCCGCCGAACTGGTGTTCGGAGCGCGCGGCAACTTCTTTGCCCGTTCAATTGACATTGCCCTCGATACTACCAAAGAGGTAATGGTAGCGGCAGCGCGCCACAAAGGTGCATCTGTAGTGGAGATACGCCAGAATTGTGTAATCTTTAACCAGGGTTCACACGCTGCGATAAGCGACAAAGAGCGCCGTGCGGAACACACAATACATCTGCGTCAGGGAGAAAAGATGCTCTTTGGCGAGAATATGGAGAAAGGTCTTGTGCAGGACGGTTTCGGACTAAAGGCAGTAACCGTAGGTCAAGACGGATATACCATTGACGATGTACTCGTACACGATGCAACCACACCTACCAACTTCCTGCATCAGCAACTCGCCATGATGGACGGTGATACACTCCCGCTGGCGATCGGTGTGATACGCGATGTAGAAGCCCTCTCATACGAAGAAGAGGTAGAGCATCAGGTAGAGAGTGTAAGGAGCAAAAAAGGTTACAAAAACCTCCGCGACATGATCCTCTCCACCTCCGAAACCTGGACCGTAGAGTAATCCCATCCATTTAGTAGAGTAATCCCATCCATCTAAAGGATGGTAAATGCAAAATACCTCAACCCCTTAAGTTATGAATCTCGGAGCGTATAGCGCTCCGAGATTCATAACTTTTACACATTTATATGCTGAAAATGCTCTTTTTTATCAAAAAATTTTCTCAATTGAAAAATATTCGTTTAATTTGCACTCTGAAACGCGCAAGTAGCAGATGTATATAATATAATACGCCTGAAATTTGCATCAATGAGACGAAAAAATAATCAAATATTAACAATTAATTTTTACAATTATGTCAGATATTGCAAACAGAGTAAAAGGCATCATCGTTGACAAACTCACTGTTGATGAGGCAGAAGTAACTCCCGCAGCAGAATTCAGCAAGGATCTTGGTGCTGATTCACTCGACACAGTAGAACTCATCATGGAATTTGAAAAAGAATTCGGTATCTCTATCCCCGATGAGGATGCTGAGAAGATCACTACTGTTGGTGACGCTATCGACTACATCGAATCTCATCAGGGTTAATATCCTTTGAGAGCCGGGATGCTGTCCGGCGGGGCTGAGAGCCAATTATTTGGACGTGCCGCGTGGCCGGAATCATTCTAAGCAAAATTTAAAATAAAAGAGTCGGCCCGGTTTTATAAAGGTTCGACTCTTATTTTTATAATTCATACTAATTCTTTTCCCTATATGGAATTAAAAAGAGTTGTAGTCACCGGCCTCGGTGCGCTTACTCCCCTCGGCAATAATGTCGAGGAGACTTGGAAGAGCGCTGTAGAGGGTAAAAGCGGTGCAGGCCCGATCACTCACTTTGATGCCAGTCTTTTCAAGACTCAGTTTGCTTGCGAGGTTAAAGACTTCAAACCCGAAGAGCACTTTGACCGCAAGAAGATGCGTCAACTCGACCTCTATGCACAATACGCTCTCGTAGCGGCTCAGGAGGCTATCGACGATGCCGGTCTTGACAATGAGGAGGGTGTAGACAAGAATCGGGTAGGTGTAGTGTTTGCTGCCGGTATCGGTGGTTTGCACACTTTTGAAGAAGAAGCAGGCTACTATGCAATGAATGCCGATAAGGGTCCGAAGTACAACCCCTTCTTCATCCCCAAGATGATCGCAGACATTGCAGCAGGACATATCTCAATCGACCACGGTTATCATGGCCCCAACTACGGTACTGTATCGGCTTGCGCATCGTCTAACAACGCTCTTATCGATGCATTCAACCTGATACGTCTCGGACATGCCGACGCTATCGTAGCAGGTGGAGCCGAAGCAGCCATTTACCCCGCCGGTGTTGGTGGTTTCAACTCCATGAAGGCGCTCTCAACCCGTAATGATGACCCTGCCGGTGCATCTCGTCCGTTTAGCGGTTCGCGCGACGGCTTCGTTATCGGTGAGGGGGCTGCCGCACTTGTGCTCGAAGAACTCGAACACGCTAAAGCACGTGGTGCGCACATCTATGCTGAGGTCGCAGGCGGTGGCATGAGTGCTGATGCTTACCACATCACCGCTACTCACCCCGAAGGCCTTGGAGCACGCCTCGTAATGGAAAATGCTCTGCGCGATGCCGGCATGAAACCCGAAGATATCGACTATGTAAACCTCCACGGTACATCTACTCCCGTAGGTGATATCTCAGAGGCTAAGGCGGTAAAAGAGGTGTTTGGCGACCACGCGTATAAGATGAACCTCAGTTCTACCAAATCAATGACCGGTCACCTCCTCGGTGCTGCCGGTGCGGTTGAGGCTCTCTTCAGCGTAAAGGCAATCCAGGATCAGATCGTACCCCCCACAATCAACTATACCGAAGGGGATAACGATCCCGAGGTAGACTATAACCTCAACTTCACCTTCAATAAGGCTCAGAAGCGCGAGATCAACGCAGTATTGTCAAATACCTTCGGTTTTGGCGGTCATAATGCGTGTGTTATCCTCAAGAAATACGAAGGATAAGTATCGCAAAAAAAGCCATAAAGGCAATTTAAATATTTAACCGCGTATCGGTGATTATCTCTAAATGGAGACTCGCCAATACGCGGTTCTTATATTAAACAATATCTCTGCTCAAAAATAGATCCGCTCAAAAAGTAACCGGATAATGAGACCCTGATATGAAGGTAAAGAAACCTTTATATAAAGTATATAAAGGTAATTAGAGCCTTATATAAAAAAGAAAATCCGAGTCATTAACAGAAACTGCAGACTCGGATCATTAGGAGCGATAAACGGGGCTCGAACCCGCGACCCTCAGCTTGGGAAGCTGATGCTCTA
>CAMWNR010000119.1 GCA_947175665.1 uncultured Porphyromonadaceae bacterium | reverse complement strand
GGGTGAATGTCGGCTCTTACAACCCTCAATCCTTCCTCTGATTGATGCGCTACATTCATACAAGTCCGACTATCGTAGTTCACGGCAACCTAGCGTTTCGTTGCCAACTCAGCATCTCCGTTTGCCTTCCCGACTTCTCTATGCTATAACTAAACTATATATCGTGTGTATGAATGGTAGTTCTTTCCCTCAATACCCATACGCTTGCGAAACGATTTATTTGTTATCATCTCGTTTGATATATATTTAGCAAGCATGTTGGCAATAGGCTTGTATGCGTTTCTTTTTGGTCATATTTGCCCCAAGAATTACTTAACCTATATTTGAATTTATTATTAAGATGGCTTTTTTGATAACTTCTTGTAATGCTGGCACTCCGGTTCTTATCGTATCAATGACAATTTCGGCATTGATATCAAAATAACCATGAACAATTCGATTCCTCATTCCAACGATTTCACGCCAGGGAATCTCAGGGAAATTGGAACTGAGAAAATCAGGAAGTTTAGAATTAATAGTGTTGATTCCTTCACCAATGGCAGAAATCAACATAGCATCGGCTGCAAGTAATTGCGTACCAGTTGGAGAGCAAACAAAATCATCAGCAGACTGAATATTTTTATTCCATTCTATTAATTGGTCGAGTGCCTCTTCAATGGAAAGGAGAGTCTGGAGAGCGCGTCTTTTTGCTGAGTCAGAGTATTGTAATTCCATCGCGTGCTACTTCATTAAGAAAACGAGGGTTCATTCGAGAATGTCGGTGAATTAGATCAACCGAGACATTAAGTAAGTTTTCAAGGTACTTATGCAATCTGCATAAAACTAAAAATTTGGGAGGCATCTCAACGAGCAAATCAACATCACTTTCAGGTGTATTATCACCGCGTGCTACCGAACCGAACAATGTGAGTCCGGTGACACCATATTCATTTTGGATTGTTGGTAAATTCTCTCGAATCTTTGTTATACATTCATTTGCTGTGCACACGCAAAGAACTTTCCAATAGTATAAAAGGGATGACGGTATTTCGGCATCCCTTCTCTGAGGAAAATTTTTAGCGGAGTGACCGAGATTCGAACTCGGGATACCCTTTTGGGGTATACACGCTTTCCAGGCGTGCCTCTTCAGCCACTCGAGCACCACTCCTTTTATGTTGCGAAGTTACGATATAAGACACTAGGTCTCTTTTTATGTTGCGAAGTTACTTATTATTTTTGATTCTTGCAAGTGTTGGTGCGGTTTTTTGATTTTGCTTCTTTGGTCGGTTTAGGATTATATAATAAATCACCCTATCCTTGGGGGGATAGGGTGATTTATTTATGATTTGGGGGTTGGGGTTACTGGAGGAGGGTTTGGTCGATCTTGTTGTTGTACTGTGTTTCCATGCGGGGGATGATCCAGCGCCAGCCTGATTGCTGATCGGGAGTGAAGTTGATCTGGTTTGCACGGGGAATATTGTTTGATGACATATCACCTTCGATCCAGGGATTACGTACCAGTGCTACATTCCAGCGTTTCAGGTCAAAGAAGTTGAAACCTTCACCCCAAAGTTCGAATCGGCGCTGCAGTTTAACCTCTTCGAGAAGAGCATCACCGGTCTTGTTGCATGAGTATTGGGGGTTACGCTTTGCGTTGAGTTCCATGAGCAGAGCCTGAGCGGTTGAGTAGTTGCCGTTGTGGCAGGCAGCCTCAGCCTCGGTGAGAAGCATCTCAGCACCGCGCATGAAGGGCCATCCGTCGGTACCGTATGCATCGAGACCCCAGAATTTATACTGCGAACCGAAGAATACGTCACATTCGGGTGTGCCTTGCATACGGCTGTAGTAAGGACGAGCCCATTTAGCCTGATCACCGTTGGGGATTACGCTCTGACCGAAGTTACGGTACTGATTCTTCATGTTAACATTATAGGCGAGGCTCATTGTAGAGGGGTTAACGATAGATTTGTTCCAGAATGCAGCCTGAGAGAGAGTACCGCCTGAAAGTTTATCGGGAGTGAAGAAGAGGTCACGACGTATATCGGTTACGGGGATCTGACGATAGAGTTCGTAGTTGATAGCACCTACGCCCTGGTTCCAGTCTACGTAAGCACCGTTACAAGCGTACCATGCACCGTTGCTCCAGTAAGCGGTACGTTCGAGTTCGGGTTCGTTGCCCCACATCCACTCACTATTGGGTTCTGCGAAGCCACCCTTATACTCCTCGGCCGACATGATGGGGTAGCGATTATTCTTACGAGAATCGTGAGCCATCTTCTCAGCGGTAGCGTAGTCATTCTTAAGGAGTGCGGCACGGGCATAAACACCGCGTGCTACGTCCTCATCAGGTTCCCAAATGTAATTACGGTTATTGCTATTGCTTTCGAAGAGAGCGATAGCGGTATCGAGGTCAGAGTAGATTAATGTCAAGACATCATTCATAGATGAGAGGGGAGCGTCTTGAGTGCCGGGTTCGGTACGGATTACCACTGTCATCTCCTCACCTTCGCGAGAGTCAGCCCAGCGGGGTCCGTAGAGTTGGAGCAGACGTACATAAGCGTGAGCGCGGATAGTGAGCGCTTCGGCCTTGATATACATCATTTTTTCCTTTTCGCGGGTGATACCGTCGATACCTGCGAGGATAGTATTCGCTTGAGAAATGAGGTTGTAGCAGTAAGACCAGGGGATAGTACAGAGCCAACTGTCATTCTGGCGGAAGCGGTCCATAGTGAATACGAAAGGAGCGCGATAAGCCCAGAGGCGGCTGAAATAGTCCTGACCCATTACATCACCGTAGAAGGCCATGATAGTAGCCTCACCGTTAGGCTGGAGGTTGGCTTCGAAGTCACCGTAGGGTATATACATTGCACCGCAGAGACCATTGAGTGCGGCCTGCGCACCTTCGGGAGTATTCTGTACGGTCGCCGAACTAACTGCGGTTACAGGGTCGACCTGCAGGTAATCCGAAGAGCAACCGATGAGCATACCTGTAGTCATCAGCGCTGCAAAACCTTTAATAATTATATTGTTTTTCATTATCGTTGTAAATCTTAAAGATATAACTTAAATTAGAATCTTGCACCGAGTTGGAAACTGAATACGCGGGCAGTTACATAGCCTACGCTCTGGCTACCGTTGTAATTCTGCTGCGGGTTCATACCGCGGCGGGCAGTAGCGGTGAAGAGGTTGTCGATAGCAACGCCGACATTGATGTTAGCGAGTTTCAAGGGGTTAACCCACTTCTTAGGCAGATCGTAAGAGATATTCAGGTTTTTGAATACGAGGTAATTGCTGCTTGTAAGGAATCGGGTAGAACCTGAGTTATTGCTAAACTGAGAGAGGTGTGAGTTAAGTTGCGGAGTGCCGTTGGGATCGATACGATCGGGAGAGTCAGCGGTCATACCTGCGGGAGCCTCGTTCCATGAGTTGAGTACATCCTTGTGCATTGCAGAGGGGCGATCGCTCATGACCATAAGTGATGCGTAAACGCTGTCGAGAGTCTTACCGCCGAGGCCGTAAGTGAAGAGAGCGCCTATAGAGAGATTCTTCCAGGTGAAGTTGGTGCCAAATGAACCGTAAACAGTCGGGATAGAAGTACCACCCTTGATACGACCTGCATAGTTGGGGTTAGAAGTGTAATATTTACCGTCTAACTCGACAAGGGTATTCTCTGCGCGAGAGTTCTCGATATACTGGTTATAGAGAGCCTCGTTGAAGTAGTAACTCTGAGTAGCATCGTTATAAGTATAGAAGTCTTCAGAAGTCGGTACGATTTCATAAAGGCTCTGACCTGTGAGTTGGTCAACACCTGCCCAGGGGTAAACGAAGAATTCATAAACCGAAGAACCCTCGTGGAGGATACGGTTGCCGGTGATGATATTCTTGTGATCGGGGAGTTTGAGCACCTTATTCTTCATAAATGTTGCATCGAGATTAATATCCCAGTTGATGTCGCGTGTGCGGAGTACGGTGCCGGTAAATGAAAGTTCCCAACCGATATTCTGCATAGTACCGATGTTGGTGCTTACAGTGGGTGCATAACCTGCGTTAGCCATCGTACCGGTAGAGAGGGGTTTTGTAACGTCGAAGATAAGGTCTGAGTTGCGCTTGTTGAAGTAGCCGATAGAGAAACCGAGGCGATCGTTGAAGAGCGAACCTTCGAGAGCGATATCAAACGTCTTGGTTGCCTCCCAGCGGATATTGTCGGCTGCGAGTTGTATCGGAGTTAGAGTACCGTTGCCGCTATAGGGGAGATCCTGAGCGTAGAGAGTCCAGTAAGCGTAAGCGGAAGCCGACATACAGTTACCTACAGAACCGTATGCTGCACGGAGTTTGAGGTAGTTGACCCAGTCTACGTTTTGCATGAACTTCTCTTTATTGATAACCCAACTTGCACCGACGCTCCAGAATGTACCCCAGCGGTTCTTTTTGCTGAAGCGAGAAGTACCGTCGCGACGGATAGAAACCTCACCGAAGTATTTCTGATTGTAGTTATAACGTACACGACCCAGATATGACTCATCGTGGATAGAACCCTCGTTAGAGCCACTGGTATTCATCAGGTTGGTGAAGTTAGAGAGGTTATAGTTGTCAGAGAACTGCTGGTTAGATGCTCTGACAGCATTGATGATCTGAGTGAGAGAAGTATTCTCATGGTGCAGGAGGGCGTCAACATGATGCAAGCCATACTCATGGCTCCAGTTGAGTTCCTGGAGGAATGTGTGCTGGCGGGTATCGTAGAACTGATAACCGATCTGACCGTTGCCGGCGAGACCCGAACCAACCTCCTTGTTCATGTAAGCGTACTGGTTACTCTTGTCGCGGTGCATAGTGCCGCGTACTGTGAGTTCGAAACCGTAAGGTATAACTGCGGTACCGAAGAGAGAGCCGTCAAATACGGTAGCAGAAGTATTGTTTTTATCGGCACGTGAAGTATAACCGATATTGGTATTTTCGAGATAAGAAGCGATATTCCAGATGGGCTGACCTGCGGCATCATACATGATATTGCCATCGGCATCATGCTGATAATAGGGATAGATCGGAGCCATACTCTGGGTGATGAAGATGTTATTTACAGTACCTGCGATATTGTTGAGGTAAGCCTGCTCCTGCTGAGTGATAGCGAGGTTAACACCCATCTTGAAGTAAGATACGGGGTTATAGTTAGCGTTAACGCGGCCGTTAAAGCGTTCGAAATCGCTTTGTACGGTATAACCGTGCTCTTTAAGATAGCCGATAGAAGCGAATACGTTAAACTTCTCGGTAGCGGCAGCGGCATTCACGTTATATTCCTGGCGATAGCCGGACTTCACGCTTACTGCATCCCACCAGTCGAGGTCGGTATAACCGGGGAGGGGCTGACCGCCTACAAACTTACCGTCAGCGGTAAAGAGTTGGTCGTTAGCCACACCGAAGGGGTTAAAGTTGGCGTAGTTTTCGATAAATGAATCGTGGTAGAAAGCATTTGCGGCAGCCACATTGGGGTAGTTACCGTTAGATACCTGACCGTTTACATAGCCGGTATAAGCGGCCTGCATCCAGTCAGCGGCACCGATACGGTCATACAAAGGTATACCGCGGGTATACATACCCTGACGTATCTGGAGTGTAACGTCGACCTTACCTGCATTTTTAGCCTTTTTGGTAGTGATAAGAATTACACCGTTGGCACCCTTATTACCGTAAAGAGCGGCAGAAGCGGCATCCTTAAGCACAGACATAGACTCGATGTCGGCCGGGTTGAGGTCGGCGATAGAGCCGTTGAAGGGGATACCATCCACTACATATAGGGGG
>CAMWNR010000118.1 GCA_947175665.1 uncultured Porphyromonadaceae bacterium | reverse complement strand
CATCCCTCCGGGCGCATCCATCGCAAAGCGCAGCCATTTTTGTTTATGCGGCCGCGATTTATCGCGGACTTCCCCACATCATTATGAAAGATACCCCCCCAAAAAAAATACCCCTCCAGCCGAAACAACTCGCAGAGCAACTGCTCGCCGAGGCCCGCGGTGCAACACGCGCCGAGGCCCAGACGCTACTGCAATACCCCGATCTTGATGCCCTCTGCGATGCGGCCGATATGATTACCCGCGCCCTGCAGCCGGAGCGCGTTGACTCCTGCTCGATCGTCAATGCGCGGTCAGGACTATGCGGTGAGGATTGCAAATGGTGCGCCCAGTCGATGAAATGGGCCGGTAAGTGTGAGCATTACGAGTATCTCCCTTACGACCGCACCCTTGAGGCCGCCCGCCATAACGAAAAAGAGGGTATCAGGCGCTTCTCGCTGGTGACTTCGGGTCGTACCCTATCGGCCACTTCGTTGCGCGAATTTTGCGACCAGTACCGCAAACTCTCGGAAGATACCGACCTATACCTCTGCGCGTCGATGGGCCTGCTCGACTTTGAGCAGATGAAGGCTCTGCGCGATGCCGGTGTGAAGCGGTATCACTGCAATATGGAGAGTTCCGCCGAAGTTTTCGCCACCCTCTGCTCCACCCATACTCCTGAAGATAAGATGCGTACTATAGGTTACGCGCGTGAGTTGGGTATGGAGGTATGCAGCGGCGGCATCATCGGTATGGGTGAGACAGCGGAACAGCGCCTTGACTTCGCCTTCCAACTCGCTGCTCTCAACCCCGACTCAGTACCGATCAATATCCTCAACCCGATACCCGGCACACCACTTGAGAATACCCCCCTTATCTCCGAAGAGGAGATAATACGCACCGCAGCGATATTCCGCTTTGTTTTGCCGCGCCAGAGCATACGGTTTGCCGGTGGCAGAATGCGCCTCTCGGAGAAGAGCATGGAGCGAATGATGCGCGGCGGCGTAAACGGGGTGCTGATGGGTGACATGCTGACTACGGTAAGTAATCAGATAGCCGACGACCGCCGACTCTTCGAGCGTACCGGCTGGGTATTTTAGAGCAACCTCTTTCAGAAAGCGACCGTGATATTTACTGATGCATCATTCGGCGTGTTTATCGTCGTCTTATTCGGGCTATACTGGAGTCTGCGCCGATACCTGACGGTGCAGAATCTGCTGGTGCTGACAGCGTCGTATCTGTTTTACGCCTGGTGGGACTGGCGCTTCCTGATCCTGCTCATACTCACATCGTTTACTACCTGGATTACCGCTCTCCCCATCGGGGCGGCATCCGCGCACCCGGTGACAGTCACCGCCGGTGATAGCGCGATAGTGGCCGTGCGCCGGCCTGACAATAGAGCAAAGCGATGGGCCCAAGCGCTGATGATAAGCAATATCGTGCTAAATATCGGGATATTGGTGATATTTAAATATTTCAACTTCTTCGGTGAGAATCTGATACGCATCTTTAACCTCTTCGGACTGGGGCTGGATTGGTTTACATTGCGTGTGCTCCTGCCGGTAGGTATATCGTTTTATACTTTTCAGGCTATTTCATACTCGGTAGATTGCTACCGGGGCGTGATAAGGCCGGAGAAGAATCCGCTTACATTCTTTACATATATCGCTTTCTTCCCGCAATTGGTGGCCGGCCCTATCGAACGGGCTTCGCAACTGATACCGCAGTTGGCCCGCAGGCGCGTATTCTCTCGCCCGATGGCGGTCGACGGGATGCGGATGATACTCTATGGCCTCTTTAAGAAGATATGTGTGGCCGATATGATCGCGCCGATAGTCGACGGCTTCTATGTCGACAACGTGTTTACGCCTCTCGTGGTGTTTAAGATTACCGTACTCTTCTCGATACAGATGTATTGCGATTTCTCGGCTTACAGCGAGATAGCGCGCGGAGTGGCGGCTATATTCGGAGTGCGGCTGATGGCTAATTTCCGTGTGCCGTATTTTTCACGAAATATCATCGAATTCTGGGGCCGCTGGCATATATCGCTGATGTTATGGTTCAGGGATTATATTTATATACCGTTGGGTGGCAGCCGCTGCCCTGTGGGGCGTCAGATATTTAACATATTGGCGGTATTCTTCCTGAGCGGATTATGGCATGGTGCGGGGCGTAATTTTGTAGTATGGGGTTTGCTGTGGGGCGTGATTTATGTGACGGGGCGCTTTCTGCTCGGTCTGCAGCGCGTAAAAGAGAGTATCGAGAGCAAGGATTTGTGGCGGATTATTCTTACTTACGGGGTGGTGGCGTCATGTCTGTATATTTTCCGGTCATCGCACTGGGGGGAGATGTTTGCCCTGGTAAAGGGGGGATGGTTTGTAGGGTGTTTTTTCCTTCTCGCGGCGTTGGCGGGATGGCTGGCTACGGGTGTCCGGAGTGCTATATGGCGATTGGTAGGCCGGCTTATCTTTGCCGCAGGGGGGATATTGTGGGTGAGAGGACAGGTATATGCGGTGCGCGATAATCTATGGGAGATATTCGGATGGGTATGGGTACCTTGCGCGGTGTGGGTGCTGATAATCGAGTGGCGCAACCGCGCGGAGGAGCATCCGATGGCGAGAGTGCCGGCGACGGCATGGAAGCGCTACGGGATGTATCTGCTGTTCTTCCTGCTTATAGTCCTCACCAACAACACCAACGAAGGCTTTATCTATTTCCGCTTCTGATCCCTTCTTCCCCCGCGTTATGAAGTATCGCTACGCGGTATATGGGTGTAAGGATTATGGAAATCTTTTCGCATTTTTTTATTATCTTTGTGTATGTTTGTTTTTTATACGTGAGGTATGCAGTTTTTACAAGATATTTCTACACTCGATGTGAATCTCTCCAATTCGATATTCAGGATGCTGCTGAGTATGGCGCTGGGGGTTGTGGTCGGTGCCGAAAGGAAGCGTAAGGGTCAGATAGCGGGTATACGTACCTTTGCCCTTATAACTATGGGGGCCTGTCTGGCGATGTTGCTCTCTATCTATGTGCCGCAGGAGTATATGGGCCTTAAAAACGGTGACCCGGGGCGTATCGCCGCTCAGGTGATAACCGGTATCGGCTTTCTGGGCGGCGGTGCCATCATCAGGGCCAAAGGTAGCGTGAAGGGTCTTACCACCGCCGCCGGTATCTGGATTTCGGCTATCATCGGTATGGCTGTAGGTGTGGGTATGTATATGGTGGCTGTCACCACTACCCTGCTTATACTGATGGTGCTGGTGATGTTTGACTGGTATGAGCATTGGCAGCGCGTAGGGCAGGAGTCGAAGGCTCTTAATATAAAAATAGATGAGATTATCCTGAGTATCGATAAGTATCGTGAGGTATTGGCAGACTCCCATGTACATCTCTCTACCTATTTTATCGAGTATGATTATGCAAAAGGCACCACCGAACTCAACCTGCTGGTGCTGGCACACGCTCATGCCGATTTCCTGCCGGTAATCGACCGGCTCCACAGTGTGGCTCCTACCATATCGATAACCCTTTCTTCACAAGCAGATATATGATCAAAGAGAATCTTACCCGCGGTGCGGCTCTGACTCTGCCGCTGGCCGCAGCATTTGAGGCGCAGGCACAGAATACCATTACCGATGTGGCCCGCAAGTTGTCGACCGAAATAAGCGATGAGCCTGGGAGTGAACAGACCGAGGAGTCGCATTCGCTCGGACTTATCACTGACCTGGCATGGATATTGCTCCTGGGCGCGCTGGTGACGCTGATATTTAAGAAACTGAAGCAACCCGTAGTGTTAGGTTATATATTGGCGGGGTTTATCGCCAGTCCGAAGTTTATATATCTACCCTCTATCTCTAATCTGGATAATATCGACTTCTGGGCCGAACTCGGCATCGTGGTGCTGATGTTCTGTCTGGGACTGGAGTTTTCGTTTAAGAAACTGCTCAATTCGGGTTCGTCGGCGATTGTGACCGCCTTGATCATCATCACGGGGATGACGATGGCGGGGTTTGGCGTGGGGGTGCTGTTGCATCTTAACGCTATCAACTGTATCTTCTTAGGGGGTATGATCTCTATGTCATCGACTACCATCATACTTAAGTCGCTGGGTGATCTGGGACTTAAGCAGAAGAAATTTGCTACTCTGGTATTGTCGGTGCTTATCATCGAGGATCTGTTTGCGGTGCTGATGCTGGTGCTTCTATCCTCGATTGCGATGGGTGATGTGCAGGGTATGGAGTTGGTGCTGTCGATAGCCAAACTCGCTTTCTTCCTTATAATATGGATTGTGGTGGGTACTTACCTCCTCCCCTCTTTTCTTAATAGAGTGCGCGCCTATCTTAACAACGAGACCCTGCTGGTAGTGAGTATGGGGCTGTGCTTCACGATGGCTATCTTCTCGGTGATGTGCGGATTCTCGATGGAGTTGGGCGCTTTTGTGATGGGGTCTATATTGGCAGGCACCGTTATCGCCGAGAGGATAGAGCATGTGATGCTCCCGGTTAAGGATCTCTTCGGTTCGGTGTTTTTTATCTCTGTAGGTATGATGGTAGACCCGCTGGTGCTGGCTAACTATTGGAGCGAGATTCTGCTTCTGGCCGTAGTGGTGATTGTAGGTATGATCATCTTCGGCACTCTCGGTATGCTGGTGACGGGGCAGAGCCTGAAAGTGGCTATGGAGAGCGGTTTCACGCTGACACAGATAGGTGAGTTCTCGTTTATCATCGCCTCGCTCGGTATGAGTCTGGGGGTATTGGAGGCTAATCTCTACCCCATAATAGTGGCTGTATCGGTGATTACCATTTTTACTACCCCCTATTTTATCAAGATGGCTATCCCGGCTTATAATATGGTGGCTCCGAGATTGCCCCAAGGTCTGCACTTCCTGATAGACCGATACTCGAAGCAGACTTCAGATTCGAGCGAGACCAAACGCCTCTGGAGAGATATATTGTCGCGTTATGTATGGCGCATTCTGCTCTACTCGGTGATTCTTACGGCTATCATACTCTGTTCGCAGCAGTTCTTATTCCCGATCGTGACGGGGATATTGCCGCATTGGGGTAAGATTATCGCGACCGTGCTGACGCTGATAGCGATGTCGCCTTTCCTTGCGGCGCTCTCATTCAGCAGCACCAAGCCTGACGAGAAGATGAAACTGCATGCTTCGGCTTCGTTTTATGATGTGCCGCTGGTGGCTATGCGGATTGTGAGGTATCTGGTAGCGCTACTCTTTGTAGTCTATTTTATCGGCAGCACTTACGGCTCTACCCGCGGCTGGATAGTGGGCGTAGGGTGCTTTATCATAATCGTGGGTCTGGCCTCAACGCGGTTGCTGCAGCGGTATAAGAAGATGGAGGACCGCTTTATGGATAATCTGAATATCCGCGAGAATATGCGCTCGGGACGCAATAATAACCTTATCGATGACTTGCACCAGGCTTATATACAGGTTGGGCCTAACTCTATATTTGTAGGTGACCGCCTGAAAGATTCGGGGTTGCGTCATGATTATGGCGTGAGCATTTCGAGCATACAGCGCGGTATGCATATCATACCCCTCCCTACGGGTGATACACGTATCTTCCCGGGTGATATTTTAGGTGTGATCGGCACCGATGATCAGATTAAGTCGCTTAATGATGATATAGAGAGGGATGAGAAGAACTTTAGCGAAAATTGCGGTGATAGCGTACCCGTCGAACTGAAGAGCCTGCGCCTGACGGCCAATTCGCCGATAATCAACAAACCCCTCTCCCAGACCGACCTGCGCAGTGATTACGGAGCGATGATAGTCAAGGTGGTACGCGACAACGAGTATCTAAACCCCACCCCCGAAATGATCCTAACCCCCTCCGACACCATCTGGAT
>CAMWNR010000117.1 GCA_947175665.1 uncultured Porphyromonadaceae bacterium | reverse complement strand
GGAGGGGGTGCTAAAAGATATTTAGGAGCATTTTTTCGATTTGTTGGCGTAGATAGGGGCGGGGCAGGTGAAGTTGTTTACCATTATTATTACTACGTGGGTGGGGGCGAAATCGTCGTCGAGTTTGTAGCCGGCGTAGCATTGGATGCCGTTCATGCTGCCGGTTTTCATGGCTATGTAACTATCCAGTTCGCTACCTGCAAGAAAGGATCTTAACGTTCCCTCCTGGCCTGCTAACGGGAAATAACTCACATACTCTACATCTTTCTCTTTCTGGCGCAATACCTCTTCCATAAATCGGGCTGTAACACGATTGCTGCGCGATAAGCCGCTACCATCTATAATCGAGACTCCCTCCATCGGTGCGCCGCGTCTTTTCCAATACTCCATTTCGCGGCCGGCTGCATCATCGGTACTACCGTCGCCGCCACGCTCCTTCCCGAAGCGTCGCAGGAAGGTCTCGGCAAACAAGTTGTCGCTGCGGTTCATACATGAGCGCATGATATCGCGCAACTCTGCCGATTTATGAGTAAACAGGGTGGAGCGATGTCCCTCCCTCACACTCTGATTACCTATCGTAATCCCGGCTGAGGTCAGTGCAGTGCGTAGCGCACCGCCGAATATGCCGGCGGGATTCTTCTCTGCGCGTTTTCCCGAGGCATTGTTGCGGAAGTTAAAGGCATGGCTGCCGGTGCCGTAAGAATGTGCCAGATCGGCCGTAGCCCATGAAGCCGGTATGGCCGGTCCTGCAAAATACGACTCATCAATGATAATCTTACCGGTAATGGATTTTATGCCGGCACTCTTCAGAGCCTGCACGATCTCGGCTACAAAATCCTCGCTTTTAGGCCAGGAACTGTTATTGATCGAAGGGTCACCCATAGCCTCGATGATCAGATTGCCATGCAACACCCCGTCATTATCCACCTTACCCTCGATCACCACGGGGGTATCCCAAGTCGCCATCTGGTCAGCGACATCACTGAGCGAAGCGATAGAGATACTCTTCATGATAGAAGCCGGTATAAGGGGTTTGTCGGCATTAAGCGAAGCGATGATGTCGCCCGATTTAAGGTCGCTCACAATCACCGCGCAACTGCCGGCCGGTATGCGGTCGGTTTTGGCAAACGCATCGACGGCCTCCTGCGGAGAGGCGGCCAAGGTCGGTAATACCGAACCAAAGAGGAGGAGAAAGTATAATAGATGCTTTATTTTAGTCATATCAATATCAGATACTTCAGATTAAGAAAGAGATCACGAACCGAACTGCGAGGGGATAATCAGTCCGATATTATTATGGGCGAAATTTCTCCCTAAGAAGGAGGGCATATTTTCAAAATCAGCGGTATGAGACACCGATCCGCGTCTGGCACCCACCACCAGCAGCAGATCCTCAATATCGATCTGCGAAGAGAGGATTATAAAATCATCCCAACTCTCCATAGCGCTGTAATGCCGTCTGAAACTATACTTACCCTCCTGAATACGGCGCTCCAGATACTCTGCGGTCTGGGGATAAGCCAAAAAATTAACCCTGCACCCCAATTGTGCCGCGAGATTGCCGATACGGGCCACCCAGTTAGGGAAACCGGTCTCAAACTCAGCGTTGCGCGGCACATATACTATAATCGCCCCGATAGTATCGATCGGTATGAAGCATCGCGATATTATTATCATCTTATCGGTACTCTTCATCAGCGACTCGATCATCGAACCGAAGAAGGTATCGACGATATTACTGCGTCTGTGCAGACCTATCACCAACTCCGAGGCGTTACGTTCGCGCAATACATTTGTAAGGCCCGTCACGATATTGAGGTCAAAGCGTTCCACCTCATCACACTTCATATCCATAGAGTCAGCCGCATAACGGGCATTGGCCAGCGCCTCCCTCCCGCTGCGCATTGCTCCGGGGTTGTCGTTGGTGCGAACATACAGCGCTGTGATCGGTTCGTTGTTGGCGGGATTACGCATAAATATGGCGGTACGCATGATACCCTCGGCCGTGGTCGGGTTACTTACGGCCACTATCTGGCGCGCAAACCCTACCTTCTTCGGCCCGTCGGCCTCGATCTCCTTGGCGGTCAGGTCTATACGTATCTTCTTGGCGGCCGATTCAGTCACCACCGAGGCCACGATACAGCAGAGCAGAATCATCATCACCGCACCGTTCATCATATCCTCGGTCATAAGTCCGTACTGATAACCGATCATTGTGGCGGCGATAGTTGCGGCGGCCTTACCCGAACTAAGTCCGAACATCAACCTCATCCCGTCAGAGCCGAGACGGTAATTGCGGGCTGCGATCCACGCGGCCAGCCACTTCATGCTCAGAGCCGTGGCGGTCATCACCACCATTATCCAAACCACACTCCACCCCTTGAAGATCACATGCACATTAAGCAACATCCCCACTCCGATCAGGAAGTAGGGTATAAAGAGAGCATTGCCCACAAAGGAGATGCGGTGCATCAGCGCCGAGCGTGAAGGGATAAACCTGTTGAGTATCAACCCTGCATAGAATGCTCCGAGGATACCTTCAAGGCCTATGAGTTTGGCTAACAGCGACGCGATACATACCAGTGTCAGGATAAAGATATACTGGGTGACCGGGTCAGAAAATTTGCGGAAAAACCTGCGCGTAAGCAGCGGGAAAAGCCATGCCAGTCCGGCGGCATACACCAGCATCATCACAAGGAGCAATCCTAATTTGCCTACATCAAAATGCCCCGAAGCGCGCACCGCCACCACCTCGGCCAGCGTGATAAGGGCGAGCATCACCGCGACTATCGTACCGCTTACCGCTATCACAGCCGCGCGATTGTTAGATAATCCGAAGCGGCTCACCACCGGGTAAGATACCAGCGTATGCGAGGCATACATCGAGGCTACCAGTACAGCCGAGTCCCACCCCACACCCAGCAGGAAATGCGTGATCGGTATACCGGCCGCCATAGGGAGCAGAAAGGTAATGATGCCGTAAGAAAGTCCCGCCCGGTAATTGCGGCGCAGATGATACATATCGATCTCCACAGCCGCAAGAAACATAAGGTACAGGATACCTACCTGCCCGAAAATCTCAAAACTGGCATCCCTCTCCAGAATATTAAAACCGAAAGGCCCCACAGCCACCCCCGCCAGTATCAGCCCGACGATATTAGGTATCTTAAGTCGGGAGAACACCAGAGGTGCGCAAAGTATGATTATCATTACGATAACGAAAATCGCTACCGGTTGGGTGATAGGGAGCATTACTTAGTTATGCTGAATTAGGTTTCGGTTAGATTTCTTTATGTGCTCCGGCAAGCCCGGAGTTTAGACCGGGTGATTGAAGAATCTTCGGGCGTTGGCAGTAGTTCGCAGGTCGGCTTCTTCGGGCGAGATGCCGCATAGTTCGGCTATTTTGGCATTGATATGCGACAGAAATGCGCTCTCATTGCGTCTCCCTCTCAGTGGCACGGGCGCCAGATACGGTGCGTCGGTCTCAAGCACCACGCGGTCGATACCCAACTCACCTACAGCCTCTCTCACCAGCGGAGCATTTTTAAAAGTCACCACGCCGTTTATACCAAACAGGGCATCCGGATGTTGCTCCAGGATGCGCCGCGCCTCTGCGGGCCCCATAGTGAAACTGTGGAATAAGAGAGGCGGGCAATCCGCTCCCATATTGCGGGTTACCGTCAGGGTATCCTCAAGAGCCTCGCGCGAGTGGATTATCACCGGGAGAGACGCTGCGCGGGCGCGATCCAACTGATCGCCAAAGGCATCCATCTGTTGGAATCTGAAGGTAGGATCATGATATAGATCGATCCCCACTTCACCTACCGCTACCGGCTTTTCCCCCTCAAAACGGTCAAAGACCTCGCGCACCTTGGCGCGCCAGTCCTTATCTACATCCTCAGGGTGAAAACCTACAGCCACCCCCGTAGCATCAGGGCGGGCATGATGCAGATCAAGCAGCGGGGCACACGACTCCACGCTCACATTAGGGAGTACCATCCACTCCACGCCCTCGGCCAGCGCACGGTCTACAGCCGCGCACCCGCCGCCATCGGGAGCATACTCCTCGATAAAATACAGATGTGTGTGCGTATCAATCATTTGCGGCGACCTGCAAGACGATCGAGCAGGTATTTGAAGTTTTCGAGATGTTCTTCGTCAAGACCGGTACTCTTGATACTATGCATAGCCTTGGTGCTGAATCTTTCAGCCTCCTTACGGGCCAAAGCGCCGATCTCCATTTTCTCATAGATACGTGTTACTGTCTTGACGCGCATCTCACCGGCTTCGAGACCCATAGCCACCTCCAAAGCCTTGGCATCCTGACTCCCGCTTGACAGTGCGCTCACCAGCAGGAAAGTCTTCTTGCCATTGTTGATGTCGCCGCCGATCGGTTTGCCGAAAGTAGCCGCATCGCCAAAAGTATCCAGCCAGTCATCCTCGATCTGGAAAGCGATACCGAGATTCTCGCCATATTGACGCAGACCCTTCAGCACCTTCTTATCCACACCGGCCAGGATACCCCCTATCTCGGCACACGCACCGAGCAACGCACCGGTTTTCAGGCGCACCATCTCGAGATATTCAGCCGGAGAGACATCGCTACGGTTCTCAAACTCCATATCGAGAGCCTGACCCTCATACACCTCACGCGCCATACGGTTATAAACGTTAAGTGCAGCGATAAGATTAGGGTTATCGACCGAGAGGAGGAGTTCCTGAGCGATACCCTCCATAGTATCACCCGACAGGATAGCGGCATCCTTGCCAAACTTCTTATAGACGCTCTCGCGATTACGGCGCATAGCCGAATCATCCATCACATCATCATGCAGAAGGGTGAAGTTATGGAAAAACTCCATAGCGAGCGCAGCGGGCATACTCTTCTCCACTGGCACACCAAAAGCCTCGGCGGCCATAAGGGTAAGCGCAGGGCGCAGACGTTTGCCACCGGCCTCCATAGCATAGACAATAGGCGCATACAGCGACTCCGGTTTACGATCTTCTATTTTTAAATCTCTGATAGCCGACTCAACTTCGGCAGCATATTCTGATATTCTTTTCATAATCACTCTTTATTTAGGTGTTAAGTATTAGTGATTAGTTATTAATCTTGATTTATCCTGGATTTGGCCTGATTAATCTTGATTTATCATGATTTAGCCTGATTTT
The DNA here is from genome assembly GCA_947175665.1 of uncultured Porphyromonadaceae bacterium. Taxonomy (GTDB): domain Bacteria; phylum Bacteroidota; class Bacteroidia; order Bacteroidales; family Muribaculaceae; genus Lepagella. The sequence continues at coordinate 800 of CAMWNR010000117.1, read as the reverse complement.
TGGGAGAGGCTAATCACTTATCACTAAAACTTAATACTTATCTAAAACTTAATTAGCGTATTTGTTGTAGATTTCGCGGGGTATTTCGTCGCCGCCGTCATATTCGAGGGCGGTTTTAAAACCTTTCATAAAGCGGGTGTAGGTGGCGGAGTCTTCGGGAGTCTTTTCGCAGGCGCGTTTCAGAGCCGCGATCTCCTTCTCCACCTGAGCGGCATTCTTATGATCCTGACGGATAATATTTACATACTCCAGACCCAACTGATACCCCATCCCCATAGCATCCTCCTGAGCGGCGAGTTTGCGCAACTGCATCTTCTCATCGAGGGGGAGCGATTCGGCAAATTCATCGTAAGCAGCGGCAAAAGACTGCAACTCCTCATCCTTATAATACTCGTAGGCATAAAGAGTGGCGGTAGCCAGAGTGTCGATATGCGCACCCGGTATTTTACCCAAAGCCGCGTTGCAGATAAATCGGGCCACCGAATCAGGAGCCATCTGCTTCATGGCATACTCCACGGTCTGTCGGTCATTCATCTTCGACAGATCCTTACCCACACGGTCATCACCATCTCCGCCCCCACCGCAGGCGGTAATTAAGAAAACGGACAAGGTAACAAATATAAAAAGTACCCCCCGACTAAAAAGAAAAGATCGGGAAGTAAAAGAGGTAAAGAAGGCGCGATTAGCCATGATCTCAAATATTAAAACTAAAATTTTTGCAAAAATACAAAAAAAACGCAATATAAGTATTAGGTATTAGTGATTAGTGATTAAGTTTTTAAGTTTTAGTTATTAGTGAA
>CAMWNR010000116.1 GCA_947175665.1 uncultured Porphyromonadaceae bacterium | reverse complement strand
CCGTGAAATTCCGTATATTCCGTGCCAAACATTAATGCCACAGGCATTAATGAAAAAAGTTCCGTACCCTAAAAATTCCTATTAATTCCACCTTAGCGAAAGTAACCAAAGCAACCTCGGGTATATCGTGTCTGCAGAGCAGGCACACCAAAAGCGACATCTTCCTCGCGAGGATGTCGCTTTTACCGGATATACGGTGGAATATATGAAACATCAAACAAAATGACGTTCTTCCGAGTGGTAACGATTGTATATCCTAAATCATATCCCAATATTCAACCAAATTAACGTCTCGGCTTTCTTCCACTACAAGCCGAAATCATAGTTGATATTGCATTATACGGGATCGGTTTTATTTATAAAATCTATCCGGGGAGATATTCTGCTCACACAGTTTTAAAATTTCTCCTTTAATGCAATTCTAAATTAACAATGTTCTTGTTTTTATCTGTTGCAAAGAAAAATAATATTTTTCACATTTCAAAATATTTCTCAATAATTTTATACATTTTTATTGATATTTTTTAATTTAATTTTCGGTTTTGTCATTCTGTAAAGAAATCATATCATTTTGATATGTCGCAAATTTCTATAATTATAATTATTAAGGGCGGTAATGGTTAATTTTTCTTATCAATTTATCTTTTACTTCACAATTCAGATCTCTGCTCGGTGCCACCTTTAATATCTTTTTGACATTACTTGCATATCGCTTCTTGTGATGATGCGCCGCCGGGGTGGGCGCAGTTGGCGGGAGGCGGATAAAATAAAAAGGCGACTAAAATTAAAAAGGCGGATAAAATAAAAAAGGCACACCGGAGTGTGCCTTGTATTTAAAATCTCTGAGATTATGAGATCAGATTACTTAACGTATACTTTAGAAGCCTTGCCGTTAACAACCTTAACGTAGATACCGTTGGCGGGGTTAGCAACCTGTGCGCCCTGGAGGTTGAAGTAGATAGCATCACCCTCTTCGACAGCGATCTCTTCTACAGCAGAAGCAGCAGTGCCGTTAACGGTTACATTATAAACTTCCCATGTAGCAGCGTCTTCAGTAGTAGAGATGTAGTTGAAGATAACCTGAATCTTCTTGCCTTCAAAAGCCTTGAGAGAAGCCTTACCTTCGATCTTCTCGGTCCAGGTGTTACCTGCGGGCATGGGCTGAAGGTCTACGAGTACGGGTTCTTCACCCTCTGCCTGTACGTATGTCTTGCAGAAATCAGCAACCTTGCCGTTAGCGAAGTTGATGATGTTGGTAGCGGAAAGTTCGCAATCAGTGTAGTTGGTAAGATCGATTACGGGTGAGATGAGTTTTGCGCTTGTAGCGTAGCGAGTGCCGCTAACGTAAGCGGAAGCCTTCATGTAGTTATAACTTTCATCCCATTTCCAAACGTAAGAGATGCCCTCGGCGAGGTCACCGTTGTCGATAGTCCAGTCTGTGTAAGAGTCTTTAGTAAGACCTGTGTAGATAGCGTTGCCGGTTATAGGGTCATCGCCGCCTTCGCCGGGAGTGGGAGCCTCTCCTACCCATTTGTAACTTGCAGCCTCCTTAAGACCTACAACGTTCATATAAGTTTCGCGAGTACCCTCGATGATTACCTGGTGGCCAAGATTCTGGGGGTTGTCACCGAGGTTGAGAGCGGCACGGGGATCAGTTTTTGATACGAGTTGCACGATGACACAACGGGTAATGTCGGTCTCAGAACTTGAAGCGGCGATCACGATATTGGAGTAAAGAGAAAACGGAGCCGCAGTCTGGAGGTTGCTCTGTTCGGCTGTTGTACCGTTGATGCTACCTACGATATAGCCCTGTACATAAGTGTTGGGTACACCGCTGCCCTTAGCGGGAGCACCGCCCTGAAGGTATTCGGTCACTGAGAGGGGGGCATCGAGAGAGCCGGTAGCGTAATCAGCGGCAAATGCCATAGAGGCGAAACCGCAGACTGCGATTGCAGAAAGTAAAAGTTTCTTCATTTGATGAAAAATTTAATTGTTATTTGAGTAAAATTAATGATATATTCTATTGTTCTTATTAAAAATAAGCCCTTTGTGTCGTTAAGAAGCAGAGTTAAAAGGCTCTGTTATCATTGTATGATGCAAAAATAATTATAAATTTGTAAAAAAAGAAAAATAAATTGTTAAGATGTCAAAAAAGATACTTGTTATATCTACGGGAGCCGGAATTTCAAAGGAGAGCGGCATAAGTACCTTTCGTGATGCCGATGGCCTGTGGGAGAATTATCCGGTGATGGATGTGGCTTCGGCCGATGGCTTCAGGAGGAATCCTGCGCTTGTACATGATTTCTATAATGCGCGTCGGCGGGCGCTCTTTGACGTGGAGCCGAATGCCGCTCATAAAGCGCTGGCCGACCTCGAAAAGGAGTATGAGGTGTATATCATCACGCAAAATGTAGATGATCTGCACGAGCGCGCCGGTTCGAGCCGGATATTGCATCTGCACGGGGAGTTGATGAAGATCCGGTCGGTCACAGACCCTGATTACATAGAGAGCATAGATATAGCGCATCCCGATACTACACCCGCCACGCGCGGAGCGAGAGGAGACCTGATGCGCCCCCATATTGTATTTTTTCAAGAGCCGGTGCCGATGATCGAAGAGGCGATACGCCTGGTGGAGAAAGCGGATATCTTTGTGGTAATCGGCACATCGCTGGTGGTGTATCCGGCGGCGGGACTCATAAATTATGTGCGTCCCGGTATTCCGATATTCTATATCGACCCGGCCCCGGCATCTACTCCGCATATACCTAACCTGACGGTAATACCCGAGCCTGCAACCAAAGGTGTGGAAATTTTAAAAAATATGTTGCATAACATATAGTAATTAAATCCTAATTGCCGAAATAAGAGTATTTTTGTAACAAGTAAACATCATGAAAAGCACGTGGCCTGATATAAGGATGCCCCGATATAAGGCGGGTATAACGTATCTTGCTGGGTGACTGTAAAATAAAGAGAAAAAAGAATATGGCAAAAGTAAAAGGAGCAATCACTGTCAACGTAGAGCGTTGCAAGGGATGCAATCTTTGTGTTGTGGCATGTCCGACCGACACACTGTCGCTACAGCCCAACGAAGTCAACGACCGCGGTTATCATTACGCATACATGGCCAATCCGGATAATTGCACGGGTTGCTGTTCATGCGCATGGGTATGTCCGGATGCGTGTATTGAGGTATATCGTGTGAAAGTAGACTAATAATCGGGATCAAGATAACAGAATCCCATAATTACTAACCTTGAATTTAATTACATCATCAAATATGAAAGAAGAGGTAAGACTTATGAAAGGGAACGAGGCCATCGCCCATGCGGCAATCCGCTACGGATGCGACGGCTATTTCGGTTACCCTATCACCCCCCAGTCAGAAGTGCTTGAGACACTCGAAGAGTTGATGCCCTGGGAAACTACCGGTATGGTAGTGCTTCAGGCGGAATCAGAGGTTGCAGCCATCAATATGGTATATGGCGGTGCGGCTTCAGGTAAGGCTGTCATGACATCTTCATCCTCACCGGGTGTGAGCCTTAAGCAGGAGGGTATCTCATATATCGCGGCGGCTTCGCTACCCGCGCTCATACTTAACGTTATGCGCGGCGGCCCGGGTCTGGGTACCATCCAGCCCTCGCAGGCCGATTACTTCCAGGCTACCAAAGGGGGCGGTCACGGTGACTATCACCTCATCGTACTCGCGCCCTCTACCGTACAGGAGATGGTAGACTTCGTAGGTCTCGGTTTTGACCTGGCATTCAAATACTGTAATCCCGCAATGATTCTGGCCGATGGTATCGTAGGTCAGATGATGGAAAAAGTGGTGCTCCCCGAGCAGCGTCCTCGGCGCACCGACGAGGAGATCCGCAAGCAGTGTCCCTGGGCTGCCAATGGCCGCGAAAACGGCCGCAAGCGTAATGTGATCACTTCGCTCGAACTCGAATCTTCACGCATGGAGGTTATCAACCACCAACTCCAGGCGCGTTATCGCGAAATAGAGAAAAATGAAACCCGCTGGGAAGAGATTGATGTAGAGGGAGCGGATTATCTGATCGTAGCATTCGGCTCAATAGCCCGTATCTGTACTAAAGCCAAAGAGATCGCAGCCGAAAAAGGTATCAAAGTGGGTATCGTGCGTCCCATCACTCTCTGGCCCTTCCCGACCGAGGCAGTGGCTCGCGCAGCCGAAGGTAAAAAAGGTATACTCTGCGTAGAACTTAATGCCGGTCAGATGATTGAAGATGTGCGTCTCGCCGTACATGACAATCTCCCCGTAGAGCATTTCGGACGTCTGGGTGGTATCATCCCCAGTCCCGAAGAGGTAGTAAAGGCTCTTGAAGAGAAAATCATCAAGTAATCAATCATTCAAGCAAGAAATTTCAAAATGGATATTAAAGATATAATCCGTCCGGAGAATAAGGTTTATTCCAAACCTGAACTTCTTGAGGAGGTACACATGCACTATTGCCCCGGTTGCAGTCATGGTGTGATACATAAACTTATCGCCGAGGTTGTGGCTGAAATGGGGCTTACTGACAAGACTGTAGGTGTTTCGCCTGTAGGTTGCGCGGTTTTCGCATATAATTACATCGATGTAGACTGGGTTGAGGCCGCTCACGGTCGTGCGCCCGCTGTCGCTACCGCTATCAGCCGCCTTTGGCCTGAGGATGTGGTATTTACTTATCAGGGCGATGGCGATATGTCGGCTATCGGTACCGCTGAGTCTATCCACGCTGCCAACCGCGGCGAAAATATCGTTATGGTATTTGTAAACAATGCCATTTACGGTATGACAGGCGGTCAGATGGCGCCCACTACTCTTATCGGTCAGAAAACTGCTACCACTCCCTACGGCCGTCGTGTAGATCTTAACGGTCATCCGCTCGAAATCACCAACCTTATGGCTATTCTCGACGGTACCTGCTATGTTACCCGCCAGAGTGTGCATACTCCCGGCAATGTACGCAAAACCAAGGCCGCTCTCAAGAAGGCTTTCGAAAATGCGCTTGCCAAAAAGGGTACATCTGTTGTGGAGATCGTTTCGACCTGTAACTCGGGTTGGAAGATGAGTCCTGAAAAGGCTAATGAGTGGATGGCTCAGAATATGTTTGAGAAATACCCCTTGGGTGATCTTAAGAACCTCTAAATCATAAAAATAAATGAAAGAAGAAATTATCATCGCCGGTTTCGGTGGTCAGGGTGTACTCTCTATGGGTAAGATTCTCGCTTACTCAGGTCTTATGGATGATAAGGAGGTTACCTGGATGCCTTCATACGGTCCCGAACAGCGTGGCGGTACTGCAAATGTGACAGTTATTCTCTCTGATGAGAAGATTTCATCACCCGTACTCGATTCTTTTGATACAGTGATTGCTCTTAATCAGCAGAGTCTTGACAAATTTGCGTCTAAGGTTAAACCCGGTGGTATCCTGATTTATGATACCAACGGTATTCATAATCATCCTACCCGCGAGGATATTACTATCTATCCTATAGATGCTATGGGTGCCACTCTCGAATTGGGCAACTCCAAGGCTTATAACATGGTCGTAATGGGTGCACTGCTTGAGGCTATGTCTTACAAACTCCCGATGGAGAATGTAATCAAAGGTCTTAAGAAATCGCTTCCGGAGCGCCACCACAAACTCATCCCTCTCAACGAGCAGGCGATCGAGAAAGGCCGCTCACTCCTGCAGAAGTAAATCAACCTCTACAAATACTCCGAAGCCCCGATGCACCCCGCACCGGGGCTTCTCTCATTATAATGGTAGCCATACAGGGCAGCCCCTGATACGCGCCTATGCTGAAATCCCGCTACGCGGGATGATGTCCCACGAAGCCATGATTATTACCTTAGCGGGTGGGAATTATTAGGAATTTTTTTTGGGTACGGAACTTTTTTCATTAATGCCCTTGGGGCATTAATGTTAGGCACGGAATTTACGGAATTTCACGGAATTTTTTTTGGTTATATTTAGGTTTGTCGTAAATGACAGCGCGGGCGCTTGCTTCGCTTGCGCTGGCGGAACCACACGGAATTAC
>CAMWNR010000115.1 GCA_947175665.1 uncultured Porphyromonadaceae bacterium | reverse complement strand
TGTTTTTGTAAGCCCCTTGAGAAAGGATAAATAGTTGTCAATTATTTTGTTTTGCATATCGATACGCTCATCTAATAATGATAATAGTCGAGTGATTTTATTTTGTTCCTCGATGGTTGGTAATTGTACTTTAATTTTGCGTACCTCATTAGCAGAAATCTCTTGAAATGTTGAACCGCAAGAGTTCCTTAATAATTCTTTTCTTTTGGTTTGTGCCAGATAATATAAAAATTCAGTAGAAGTGCTTGAATTTGGGATCAATGATTGAAATCCTTGATTAGTAGAACACTCGATTGTATTAATAGAGCATTCTCCAATTGTCGCTCTTGTACTTAAAAGGACTGAGTATGCCGGTAATAATTTTGCACTTGAACTATTTAGACCTATTTTGCTAATTTGTCGTATGCTGGTGGTAACATACTTTTGTTTTCCAATCTCCGAAGGTGTAAACCATTGAATGTTCCCGTTCCATAATTCGCTATTAGTCGTATCAGGAGTTCCACCTCCCACTATAGAACATATTTCTCCGAGGGTTGTGCGTTTCCAGGCGTCGGTGAAGCCGGGGAAGCGCAAAGGTGGAACATTAGGAATTGTCTTATTTTTATCTTGTGCCATGAGGTTTGTCTTTTGGGGGGATTATTCTACTATGCCGAGTTCGCGGAGGTAGCCTTCTATTTCTTTATCGAGTTCCGCGCGTTTGGCTTCCAGTGCTTTGATTTCTGCTATTACTGACTTTATGTCAATAGGTTCTTCCTCCTCAAATGTATCTACATAACGAGGAATATTGAGGTTAAAATCGTTTTCTCTAATTTCATCAAGTGTAGCGAGATGACTGTATTTGTCGATCTCCTTACGCTCCCGATAAGTAGTGACTATCTTTTCGATATGTTCGGGACGAAGTTTATTTTGAGTCTTGACCTTTTCAAATTCTTTACTTGCATCTATAAAGAGAATGTTGTCATCCTCTTTACGGCATTTCTTAAGTACAAGAATACATGTAGGGATCGATGTGCCATAGAAAATATTTGCCGGCAGGCCGATGATAGCATCAATATAGTTTTTATTCTCTATGAGGTAACGACGGATCGTACCCTCCGCCGCACCTCTGAATAATACGCCGTGAGGTGCTACACATGCCATTGTGCCACCTTCGTTAAGGTGATGCACCATGTGGAGTATAAACGCATAATCGGCTTTTGATTTTGGTGCCAACACTCCGGCTTTACTAAATCTGTCGTCTGATAGAAATTTCTGAGCCGCTGACCATGCCGCAGAAAAAGGTGGATTGGCAACTATCGCATCAAAACCATCCGCTCCATAGCGATCGGCAAACTCATCTTTCTCCAGCGTATCGTTGTTCTCAATGGTAAAATTGTTAAACTTTATACCATGTAGAAGCATATTCATTCGGCAGAGATTATAGGTAGTAGGGTTCTTTTCCTGACCGTATATATCTTCGGCCCTACCGTTTCGAGCAGCCCTGATAAGTAGCGATCCGGATCCGCATGTAGGATCATATACACTACGCAGGCGCGCCTTACCGGTGGTGACAATGTCTGCAAGTATTTGGCTCACTTCTTGCGGTGTATAGAACTCACCGGCCTTTTTGCCCGCACCGGCAGCAAACTGCGAAATCATATATTCGTAGGCATCACCGAGTATATCTATCTCCTCGGTGGCTTCTGTGCCAAACTTAATCTCATCAAGTGCAAGAAGTACATTGGAGATAAGTGTATTCTTATCGTCTGCTGTCTTTCCCAATTTAGGAGATGCCAAATCGATATCCGAGAAGAGACCTCCAAAATCCTCCTCACTATCCTGCCCGAGGGTACTGTCTTCAATCTGCTTTAATGAGCGCTCAAGAAGAGGGAGTATATTTTCATTCTTATTTATTCCGGCTATTACAGATGAGAACAGAAATTCGGGATCAATAAAATAACCTATATTTTCAAGGCATTGGTTGCGAACTTCCTCCTTTAATTCATTGGCATCCTGATCGGTAATGCCCCACAACTCTTTAAATGTGACACCATCATCTACAAGAGCATTATCAACAAAGTTTTCAATCTTTTCAGACAGATATTTATAGAAGATAAAACCAAGAGAAAAATACATAAATTCTCCGGCCGACATATTACCGCGCAGTGTATTGGCTACATTCCAGAGTTGTGCACGGAGTTGTTGTTGCAATTCTTCGCTCACGTTATTTAAGTTTTAAGTTTTAGTTATAAGTTATGATTTTAAGTTTTAGGTTTTAGTTATTAACGATTAGTGGTTTAGTTTATTTTTCACTGTTTTAATGGAAGATGTCAGAAGTTTCATAATTTCTGTGGCATCCATATTTAAACTGTCATATACGGCTTCATTAATATGTTGAGTTGAGTATAATAAATCTAACCAGTACAGGGTTTCTGAACATTCCTTCTGTGCAATGGATAGTTTATGAATAAAATCCGGATCACTCTCAGCATAAAACGCTTCGGCTATATTGGCTCCAATGCTCGTACCACTTCGTAATATCTGCTTCGACAAAACAAATTCCTGATGCTCATATTTAAGAATCTGATAGAAGCGTATAATGCGTATTGCAAAACTCTTACTCTTCTCTTTAAGAATACTCTTCTTCATACCAAATAACTAATCACTAACACTTAATACTTAATCACTAATCACTAACACCTAACACTTAGAAACTAATCACTAACACCTAACACTTAATAACTAATCACTAACACCTAACACTTAATAACTAATCACTAACACCTAACACCTAACCTCAGTTCCAGTTGTAGGTTTGGATTATGTTATATAGTGCGTCGATGATGCGTTTTACTGCCTTGCGTGTTTTGAGTAGTCCCAAACGTTTTGGCTTTAAGGCATTTTGGATTATTTCAGGTTTTGATTTTTGCAGATAGTCATATTCCTTTAAGTAGTTGTCGAGTACTTCTACCGGCAGTTGCTCTTGATCGGCGAGAGCAACTATAGCATTATTACGTTCTGATTTAATGTATTCGGTAAGACGAGTTTCGAGATCGAGAGTGCCGTCAGCCTTATTGCGTGCAAACCCTTCTGGATCATTATCTACATTCCGACGAATGAACCCATCTATAAGTTCTGACTTATTTCGCATTTCGGAGTCACGAATCATTGTGTCGAGGATATCCTTACGCTTCATTTCGTAATCTTCGCTTTCGGGATTAAGATCGTGGATAAGTCCAAGTATATATGCTACATTTATAATATCGCTGTGTAGCAGTTCAAGACAGAAGTCTATATCTTCGAGAGTTTGCTGATTGCCGTATGGAGCATCCGGATCGGCAGAAACCTGAGACACCGGTTGAGATTGAGCACCAAAATTCTGTGCTATATCAAGATACTTAGATCGGAAATCCATAAATTCCTGTTCTGACAGCACAAATGTAATATCATCCGGAGTGTAATCCTCATATATCTGCATCTCTGCATGCTTCTTGATAATATCACGAAAAGCGAGGATAAAGTCTCTCTTATCATTTTCGCTCTGTATAAAATCTATAGTTGCCGGAGTGGGATACTTCGAGAGAAAACCTTCGGTCATCTCAATATATTCCGTTTTAATCTCTTTATATGGCGGACGAGTGATGCGATCTAAATTGTCAGAGCATGAAAATAACTTGATTGCGGCATCTACATTCTCCTTCATATCACGGAAGCATATCACTTTACCGAATCGTTTCTTTTCATTCAATACACGATTGGTGCGACTGAATGCCTGCAATAAACCATGATACTCCAGATTCTTATCTACATAGAGAGTATTCAACTTCTTAGAATCAAAGCCTGTAAGGAACATTCCGACCACCAATAGTAAGTCAAGTGGTTTCATATCCTTACGCTTTTTCTTCATGCGAAGATTTATATCATCATAATATGCACTGAATTTATCGGTGGTAAATGATGTGCCGTACATACGATTATAATCATCCATGATCGCCTGCAACTCATCATCTGCCACCTCTTCGGTAGTGAAACCCTGATTCATACCCGTCTTGTCATCATCCTGACTCGGATTGGCCGCGTATGTGAAAACCGCCCCTATTCGGATCTTGGGATTCAACTCCTTGAATATCTTATAGTATCTGAGTAGCATAGGCACCGATTGAACAGCAAACAGGGCATCAAACTCGCCGTCAAACGTTGATTTAGGGAAGTTATTGAGAATAAACTGCGCAATTTCTCTCATTCGCACTTCAGACATAACATCCGATGAGGAATTGCCGGTATAATATTCTATGAGAAATCCCAACACATTGTCATCAGCGATAGCATCTTTGATGAGATATTTGTGCAAGCAATCTCCAAATACCTCAGCGGTAGTCATATCTTGATTGGCATTCTCCTCAAATATAGGAGTACCGGTAAAGCCGAAAACCTGACTGTTGCGAAAGAATCTGACAATATTGCGGTGACTTGCTCCGAAGTGGCTTCTGTGGCACTCGTCAAAGATCATAACCACTCGTTTATGCCGTATCTCCTGCAACTTCTTATTATAGTAATCTTTGGTTACGGCAGCATTGAGTTTCTGAATCGTAGTGATTATTATTTTACTGTTGCCGGTGAGTCGGCCTATCAATTCATACGTATTATCGGTATTATCTACGGCACCCGGTTCAAACGCCTCATATTCAGATTGAGTTTGGGTATCAAGGTCATGACGATCTACTACAAACATTACTTTATCTACACCGTCAATATCCGAGACAAGTTGCGCTGTCTTAAACGAAGTCAAGGTTTTACCGGCACCTGTGGTATGCCATACATAGCCGTTCTTATTTGTATTTGCCACTCTATCAAGAATACGCTCTACTGCATAATATTGATACGGACGTAGCACCATCAGGCACTTATCACCTTCATGCAATACGATGTACTTGCTGATCATTTTACCCAGCACGCACTTATCGAAAAACATCGAGGCAAAAAGACTCAGGTCATTAAATGGATTATTTTCGGCATCTGTCCAGTTAAATGTAAACTTGTAACCGGAGTTTGGATTGTTTGCAAAATATCGGGTGTTAACCCCGTTTGATATTACAAACAATTGTATGTAGTCAAACAATCCGTGAAATGAAGTCTTATGGTAGCGTTGAACTTGATTATATGCCTCTTTTAATTCAACTCCGCGACGTTTTAATTCGATCTGAACCAATGGCAGGCCGTTGATTAAGATCGTAACATCATATCGACACTTCTTTCTCCCCTCTACAGTGATCTGATTCGAAACCTGAAATTCATTCTGACACCACTGGTTTTTGTTGAGAAACTCGACCCATATTCGCTGACCATCTTCAGTTTCGAGGGGATATAGATCGCGGAGTTTCTTGGCTTTATCAAAACGTGAACCTCCCTCAAGATGAATGAGAATCTTCTCAAATTCCTTGTCGGTAAATTCAGTTCGTCCGAATTTTGAAAGTTCCTTTATGTTATGCTTTTCGAGTTGACGCTTGAAATTATCGCGCAGATTAGTCTCTTCATCAATCTGCACATACTCATAACTCATATTTTGGAGAGTCTGAATCAGGCCTTGCTCCAATGCCGCTTCGCTCTGTATAGGCATCCTTAATTTAAGTATTAAGTTTTAGTGATTAGGTATTAAGTATTAGTTAATAGTTATTAATTTAAGTGTTAAGTAGTAGTTATTAGTTATTAATTTAAGTCTTAGGTGTTAATTATTAGTGATTAATTTTAAAGTTTTAAATTGAGGATTCTAAGTTACAAATTTAATAAATTAATAACTAACCACCAACACTTAATTAATAACTAACCACTACCTCTTTAAACTTAATCACTTATCACTAACTCTTAACACTTAACACTTAAAATCAATCGCTAACACCTAACACTTAAATAAAGTGCAATATTTGGGTTGCAGAATTTGAATTATATGCTAATTTTGCAGTTGGATTTATGGATTGGGCATTGTGGTGTTTAATTTTAAGAACTTATACTTATAATTAATCACTAATACTCTAACTTAATCACTAATCACTAACACTTTAAACTTAATCACTAATCACTAACACTTTAAACTTAATCACTAATCACTAACACTTT
>CAMWNR010000114.1 GCA_947175665.1 uncultured Porphyromonadaceae bacterium | reverse complement strand
CTTACTTATACCATGTAGCGTTCAGCCATTTGAGTAACTTGGCTGAGAACTCTTCATTCATAGCCCGGGGATAGCGAACTTCGGCAAATACCTGCGCCAGGTTTTCCTTACCGTTCTCCTCGATAAATTTCTGATTGGCCGGATATTCATCTTTTACTCTGAATAGTTCCGTAATATCGGCATCGCTGTCCGATCTGTATTCCTCGTCGTGCAGTATTGCCCTGAGCGGTAGTCTCTCGGTCTCGACCCCGTCTTCGTCAGGATAACCGATAGCAAGACACGCTATGGGCATCACCATCTCCGGAAGTTTTAATAATGAGGCTATCTCCGGTGCATTGTACGTCGCGGTTCCGAGATAACAAGTACCTAATCCCTCCATCTCCGCTATAGTACATATCTGCTGGGCAAAAATCATGGCATCTGCCACTGCCGAGGTAAACGACAAAAAGTTGTCATATCCGGCATCGGCATTGTTTATATTGCACCATCTTGTAAATCGATTGAAATCAGCACAAACAGTAAGCAGCACCGGTGCTCCACACGCAGGCTGATTGAAATGATAGGCCGACAATTCTTTCTTGCGCGATTCCTCTCGCGTGGCTATTACCGTGTAAAGTTGCATATTTCCACATGTCGGAGCCTTGGCCGCCGCGGTGATAATATTTTCAAGCAGACTCTGCGAAATTTCCTTTTTTTGAAATTTTCTTACTGAGCGTCTCTCTGTAAAATATTGATTAATCATTTATTAAATTTTTTTTTGGATAACTCTTAGTTTTTGCACCTTATTTTTTGCAAATTTTTTTCAAGTTTTATGTCTGCAAATATAATAATTTTTCCTAAATTTGCAATCAGTCAAAATGGCCTTCGGCCACCGCGCACCGGCCCTTAAGGCCGACAAGCGCTTTTTGCTGATATGCGAATTTTTATTGAAATTTGCATAGTCATTTTTGAGGATATGTGGCTGATGCTTTATTTTGGGTTGGATATATCTGCGGTATTAACATACCCGGCGATATAACTCATTTTAAACACAATCTCGAATATTCTGAAAATTTTACTTTCCGCTATACATTTATTGTAATAATGAATCCGAAACCTTATACCTACGATCAGGCTTATCAGGCCTCTCTCGAATATTTTAAGGGTGATGAACTCGCGGCTCGCGTCTGGACCAGCAAGTACGCCCTTAAAGATTCTGACGGTAATATCTACGAACTCACCCCCGATGATATGCATCATCGACTTGCAGCCGAGTTGGCTCGCATTGAAAATAAGTACCCGGCTCCCCTCTCCGAGCAGGAGATCTTTGATGTACTTAAGGATTTTAAGTATATAGTACCTCAGGGTAGCCCTATGGCCGGTATCGGTAATCAGTATCAGGTGGGGTCGCTTTCCAATTGCTTCGTTATCGGACTTGACGGTAAACCGGATTCTTATGGCGGCATTATCAAGATCGATGAGGAGCAGGTGCAACTTATGAAGCGTAGAGGGGGTGTGGGCCATGACCTGTCGCATATCCGTCCTAAAGGTTCACCGGTCAAGAATTCTGCTCTTACCTCTACAGGGCTTGTGCCTTTTATGGAGAGATATAGCAATTCTACCCGCGAGGTGGCACAAGATGGCCGTCGCGGGGCTCTGATGCTTACCGTTTCTATCAAGCATCCTGACTCGGAGCATTTTATCGATGCGAAGATGGAGGAGGGTAAGGTGACCGGGGCAAACGTGTCGGTGCGCATTGATGATGCCTTCATGCAGGCTGCTACCTCCGGTGAGCCTTACGTACAACAATACCCCATAGATTCGGATAATCCTAAATATACCCATCCTATCGATGCCGCTGCGCTTTGGCAAAAAATCGTGCATAACGCATGGAAGAGTGCCGAACCGGGCGTTTTGTTCTGGGATACCATTACCCGCGAGTCTGTACCCGATTGCTACGCTGACCTCGGTTTCCAGACCATCTCTACCAATCCCTGCGGTGAGATACCTCTCTGCCCTTACGATAGTTGTCGTCTGGTAGCAATCAACCTCTTCAGTTACGTCAAGAATCCTTTTACTCCCGAGGCTGAGTTTGATTTCGATCTATTCAGACTGCATTGCGCCAAGGCTCAACGCATCATGGATGACATCATCGATCTGGAAATGGAAAAGATCGATCAGATTATTGAGAAAATCGGGGGTGACCCGGAAACTGATGAGGTAAAAAATACCGAACTTAATCTTTGGAAAAAGATACGCAATAAGACCCTTAAGGGGCGTCGCACCGGTTGCGGCACTACCGGTGAGGGTGATATGCTCGCAGCGCTCGGATTGCGCTACGGCACCAAAGAGGCTACAGAGTTTTCTACCCGCGTACATAGGGAGTTGGCTCTGGCTTACTATCGCGCTTCGGTCGAGACAGCCAAACATAGAGGCGCATTTGAGGTATTTGATCCCGAGCGCGAAAAGAATAATCCTTTCATAAACCGTCTGCGCGAGGCCGATCCTCAACTCTATGAGGATATGTGCAAGTATGGACGCCGTAATATCGCTTGCCTTACAATCGCTCCTACCGGTACTACCTCTCTCATGACTCAGACCTCCTCGGGTATCGAACCTGTTTTCTCACCCATTTACAAACGCCGCCGCAAGGTAAATCCTAACGATGAGAATGTGACCATCGATTTTGTAGATGAAGTGGGCGACGCATTCGAAGAGTATGTGGTGTATCACCATAAATTCCTCGACTGGATGAAGGTCAACGGCATAGAACCTAAAAAGAATATGTCGACGGTCGAGATCGAGGAACTTGTAAAACTCTCCCCCTATTACAAGGCTACCAGCAATGATATAGACTGGATGGAGAAAGTGAAAATGCAGGGCGCCGTACAGAAATGGGTAGACCACTCGATATCCGTCACAATCAATCTCCCGAATGATGTGACCGAAGAACTTGTAGGCAACCTTTATGTGGAGGCCTGGAAGGCCGGCTGCAAAGGATGCACCGTTTATCGCGATGGCTCTCGCAACAATGTACTCGAATCTCTCGCCTCTTCTAAAAAGAAGCAGAATGATGCCGAGGAACCCATAGAAAATAAACTTATCCGCAATCCGGAACATCTGCTGAAACGTCCTACCGAACTTGAAGCCGATGTGGTGAGATTCCAGAATAATAAAGAGAAATGGATCGCCTTTATCGGTCTGGTGGATGGTAAACCTTACGAGATCTTTACAGGTCTGGCCGATGATGAGGATGGTATTTTCTGCCCCAAATCTGTAAATCATGGCAAAATCATCAAGACTATCGATAGCGAGGGGCGTAAACGCTATGACTTCCAGTTTATCAATAAACGGGGTTATAAAACCACAATCGAGGGGTTGAGCGAAAAATTCAATCCCGAATTCTGGAACTACGCCAAACTCATATCCGGCGTACTCAGATACGGTATGCCTATCGATCAGGTGCTTAAACTTGTAGGTGGTCTCGAACTGGCTGACGCAAGTATCAATACCTGGAAAAACGGTGTAGAACGAGCCCTCAAGAAGTATGTGCCTAACGGCATGGAAGCCACCGGTGTGAAATGCCCGAATTGCGGTGAGGAAACACTGGTGTATCAGGAAGGTTGCCTGATCTGTAAAAATTGCGGCACCTCCCGTTGCGGTTAATTTGAAGTAAAAAACTAAGTAAATTTATAACATGAAACTGAAGATTCATATCAACTACCACACCTCTTGGGGTGAGGTGATGTATGTGGTAGGTTCGATACCTCAACTGGGTAACTCGGATGTACACAAGGCTATTGAAATGAAACTCGCGGCTCCCGATGCTTGGGAAGTTGAACTCGATCTTCCGGCTAATACCCCCGATTTTGATTATTCGTTTATTGTCAAGGCTCCCGAAAAGGCTTGGCGATTTGAGTGGGGTAAACCTCATCATTTTGAGGCCGGTACTAATATCCCCGTCTATAATATCTTCGCTTCCTGGCAGGATATGCCTGCCGATAAGCCGTATTACTCTTCGGCTTTTGTAGACGGTATGCTCGCCCGCCTCTATCGGGATACTCCCCTCCAGGCACTCCCCGGTACCGTTTGCATGAAGATCTGGGCTCCGATGATCAAACCCGACGAAGTACTCGCATTGGCCGGTGCGCCTGAAGTACTCGGTGCGTGGGATCCCCGTAAGGCTCTTCATCTCAATGATGCCAATTACCCCCTCTGGGAGTGTAATATCCCCCTCAACGCTCTTACCGAACCTTTTGAATATAAATTCCTCATTCTCGGTAAGGATCACAACGATGTGAGAGGCTGGGAAGATGCTTCTAACAGAATCTTCGGTATTATCCCTTCTAACCCCGCCGAGCGTATCGTTATCGATGGACTCCGCTTTGCTAATCCTAATCGTAACTGGAAAGGTGCTGGCACTGCAATCCCGGTTTTCTCTATCCGTACCGAGGAGGATTTCGGTGTAGGTGATTTTGAGGATATCAAGAAAATGGTAGACTGGTGTGAAGAGACAGGTCAGAAAGTTCTCCAACTCCTCCCTGTCAATGACACCACCAAGTCTTATACCTGGGTAGATTCTTACCCTTATAGCGCTAACTCTACTTTCGCTCTTCACCCCATGTATATCCGCCTCGATAAGGTAGGTGTTCTCAAGGATAAGAAGCGTATGGAGCATTTCGCTCAACTCGGCAAGCATCTCAACGAACTCTCTGAGATTGATTACGAGGCTGTAAATAATGCCAAAAATGAATACCTCCATGAGATCTTCGCTCAGGATTGGATCGCTACCAAAGATTCCGATGAGTATAAGAAGTTTGTAGAGACCAATGACTATTGGCTGCGACCCTACGCTGCATGGTGCGCCCTGAGAGATGAGTATCACACTGCTGACAATAATCTATGGGGTGAATATGCAGAGTATGATGACGCTAAAGTTACCGAATTTATCAATGCTCATCCGGCTCAGATAGATTATTTCTATTTCGTACAGTATCATCTCGATCGCCAGTTGCGCGAAGTTCGCGATTACGCTCACAATCACGGTGTTGTACTTAAGGGTGATATTCCTATCGGTGTTGGCCGCCAGAGCGTTGACGCTTGGCAGAGTCCTTATCTATTCAATATGGATTGCTCAGCCGGTGCTCCGCCTGATGATTTCTCTGTTCTCGGTCAGAACTGGGGATTCCCCACTTATAACTGGGATGAAATGGCTAAAGACGGTTTCCAATGGTGGAAAAACCGCTTCAGCAAAATGGCCGATTACTTCGATTCTTACCGTATCGACCACATCCTCGGTTTCTTCCGTATCTGGCAGATCCCGATGGATGCCTTACATGGCCTGCTCGGATATTTCAACCCGGCTCTCCCCTATTCGGCCGATGAATTGCGCAATAACTTTGACTTCTGGATCGATCCGGATGTGCAGACTCATCCCCTCATTCTCGAATGGATGCTCACTGACTTCTTCGGTGATGCTACCCAAGAAGCAAAAGATTTGTATCTTAATTACTTAGGCAATGGCCGATACGAACTCAAGGAGTTTGTAAATACTCAGGTGAAAGTTAAGCAACACTTCGAGCACCTGGATAAGAATGATCGCAACCAGCGTATCGAAAACGGATTGATGGGACTCATTGACGATGTTCTCTTTATTGAGGATCCGTACAACAAGGGTCATTATCACCCCCGTATCTCAGCCCAATTCACTTACCAGTTCCGCAACCTTACCGACTATGAGAAGTGGTGCTTCAATCGCCTTTACAATGACTTCTTCTATCATCGCAATACAGACTTCTGGTATGGCAAAGCGATGTGGAAACTTCCCCCGCTTCTGGATGCCACCGGCATGCTGGCCTGCGGTGAGGACCTCGGTATGATTCCCGACTGTGTGCCTGCGGTAATGCATCAACTGGAGATTCTCTCTCTTGAGATTCAGCGTATGCCTAAGGATCCCCGCTCTGAGTTTGGCGATACATGGCACTATCCCTACTTCTCAGTCTGCACCTCATCTACTCACGATATGGGTGGTATACGTGCATGGTGGGAGAGCGATCCGGCTCAGAGCCAAAGATTCTTCAATAATGTACTGCATGAGTTTGGTCAGGCACCCTATTTTGCCGAACCATGGATTTGCGATAAAATCCTCTGGTTACAACTGGCCTCACCCTCTATGCTCTGCATAATTCCTC
>CAMWNR010000113.1 GCA_947175665.1 uncultured Porphyromonadaceae bacterium | reverse complement strand
CCTTATCCCCCCGTCGCGGGCGCCCCCTCTCGCTCCCCTCACCGCAAGGCTTTGTCTCCCGTGTAGGCCGCTCGGCGGCCTATTAAAAATCTCGCTCGGCGGCCTATTAAAAAATATTATAATGATCGAAAGAACCGTAATAGTTGACGGCATCGACCCCCAGACCTTTTATGGCGTCAACAACTCAAATATAAATCTGATCCGCAACCTCTTCCCGAAGTTGCGTATGGCCGCTCGCGGCTCAGTAATCAAAGTGATCGGAGAAGACTCGGAGACCGCTGAATTCGAACGAAAAATCAAGGCCATCGAGGCTTACGCCGCCAAATACAACAAACTCACCGATGAGGTAATCATCGACATCATAAAGGGGCAACCACCCAAGGCTGTAAATGCCGAAGGCGTAATCATCTTCGGCCAGAGCGGCCGCCCGATCGCTCCCCGTAATGCCAACCAAGCCAAGATGGTCAAATCTTTTGAAGAGAATGACCTGACCTTCGCCCTCGGTCCGGCCGGTACCGGCAAAACCTACATAGCCATAGCGCTGGCCGTAGCAGCCCTTAAAAACAAGGCTTGCAAGCGCATTATCCTCTCTCGCCCGGCGGTAGAGGCAGGCGAGAAACTCGGTTTTCTTCCGGGTGATATGAAAGATAAGATCGACCCTTATCTGCGCCCCCTATATGATGCGCTCGAAGATATGCTCCCCGCTGTTAAACTCAAGGAGTATATGGAGTCCGACACCATCCAGATCGCTCCGCTCGCCTTTATGCGCGGTCGTACGCTCAATGACGCGATTATCATTCTCGACGAGGCTCAGAATACCACCAAACATCAGATGAAAATGTTTCTGACCCGTCTGGGCGTCAACGCCAAGATGATTATCACCGGTGATGCCACTCAGATCGACTTGCCGCGTAGCGTACAGTCCGGCCTTATGCAGGCTCTGCGCATACTGCGCGGTGTAAAAGGTATCGGCATTATCGAATACGCCAAAAAAGATATAGTGCGTCACCCGCTGGTGCAGCGCATTGTAGATGCTTATGAGGCGCGCGAGGAGAAGGTGGATAAGGAGTTTGAAGATAACCTCCCGCCGCATATCAAAAGTAAAGCCGACGAGTAGTTTAAGTATTAAGTGTTAAGTATTAATGATTAAGGGTTAAGGTTTAGGGATGGGAATTGGGATAATATAACTTTATTAAGCAGACGAGCATTTAGATACTATGATAAAACCTGGAGATACAGTAAGATACCTCAACTCTGTCGGCGGTGGTGTAGTTACCCGTGTCGACGGTAAGATAGCATACGTAGATGATGACGGGTTTGAAACACCTTGTCAGGTTAAGGAACTCGTGGTGGTACTCCCGGCGGGTCATTCCAACCCTGTTGCGGGCGCTAAACTGATGTTTGATCAGGAGGCTTTTGATGCAGGCAAATCCGCATCCGCCCCCACGGCCGCTCAGCCGGCTGCTCCCGTCTCTCCCGCTCCCCTCCCTCCGGTTGAGGAGACCGCTCACGGTAACCGACTTACCCTCTCACTGGCTTTCGAACCATCGAATCTAAAGAAACTCGATGACTCTACATTTAATGCCGTTCTGGTAAATGATTCCAATTATACGTTGCAGTTCTTTCTGGCCGGTCGTAATCCTGACGGTCCGGAGTGGACCAATATCTATCAGGGTGACGTAGGTCCTAACGAACTGATAGATCTTGCTGTATTTGATCATTCTACCCTCGGCAGAATCGAGCGTATCGTTTTTCAGGCTATCGCCTTTAAGAGCGACCGGGAATTTGAAGTCAAAGACCCGATAGCGGTGATGCGTAAACTTGACCTGACTAAGTTTCATAAACTTCATTGCTTCCGCCCGGGACGTTTCTTTGACTCTCCGGTACTTGAATTTCCCCTCCTTGACTCCGACCGATTCCAAAAACCGGTTTAATACCACCTGCATTCAAGCGCTACGCTATTTGTAAGGATTTAAGACTTTACTATGAAATTATCTGAAGATTTCTGGACATATCCCGCAGAAACAGAATCGGGAAAGACACTGATTGTCACCGGTCGTGACAATATAGATGCGGTGCGCCTCTCGGGCAAATACCCTTATCGCGTCACCGTATCATGGGATTATACCCCTCTCCCTGATGGCTTTCCCGATAAGGAGACCGCTGACCTGATGGAGCAGGCCGATGAGGCGTTGCGCACAGAGACCCGCAAAGATCCGGCCGCTGTAATCACAGGTATTTACACCGGCGATGGCATACGCGATTGGGTTTTCTATACCCGCTCGCTACACATCTTCCGCAATATACTCAACCGCGCGCTGGAGCATTTACCCCTCCTCCCCCTGCGTATAGATGCAGTAGAGGATCCGGAATGGGAGGAATATCTTGAAATGCGCGAAAATACATATATTCCACCCGAGGAGTAATCAGAATTACCGGAGATAGTGTGATCTGGCCTACTGAATAAAAATATATTAACTTAAAATAAATTCCATGTTAAAATCAAGACTCTTTGCCCTCTGGGCTATGATCGCGGCTTTTGCTGCCGGTATTTCGGCACAGGTCGTGACTTACACACCTGATCCGCTATATGACAATAGCGAGAATGTAGTGATCTATTTCCATGCCGATCAAGGCAATAAGGCTCTGGCCGGACTCCCCGAGTCTACTCCTGTTTATGCTCACTGCGGCCTTATCACCGGTAGTTCAAAGGATAACACCGACTGGAAGTATGGCACAACCTGGCTCGATAACTCGGCCAAGTATAAAATGACATACGTTTCGGCCAATACCTACAAACTTGAAATCGGAGATATCAAAACATTCTTCGGTGTGAAATCCGCCTCTGAGGTTATTAAGGATATGGTGTTTGTATTCCGTAACGCCACCGGCTCTAAAGAGGGCAAGGATACCGGCAACAAGGATATCGTGGTACCGGTAATCTCCACCGCTCTGCAGATGGAAATTACCTACGATCCCGATGGCAGTACCATCACTACCGATAACCCCACTATGACCATCAACTTCAAGGCTAATAAGATTGCCGATAAAATCTGGATCGCCATCAATGGTATTGAAGTTGCATCTGCCACTAATGCCGACCATATCACTGCCGAATATACATTTACTGAAACCGGTGCCTACAACGTATACGGCAATCTTACCATCGACGGCAAGCAGTCTTCGCTCGGCAAGCGCATATCTTTTGTAGAGGCTTCGAAGCAGGAAGATTATCCCGGGGGTGTGCCTGTAATGGGTCCGAAGAAGCAAGCCGACGGCAGCGTGATTTTCTGCTTTGCGGCTCCCGAAAAGCAGAGCGTACAGATCGTAGGCTCTTGGGATAATTATGCCGTAGGCGATGACCAGAAGATGGCTTATCAGGATTATGAGGGCCAACGTTATTTCTGGAAACGTATCGAAGGTCTTGACAATTCTACTCTATACACTTACTATTTCCGCGTTGATGAGGGTGCCTACAATGTCGGTGACCCGTATGCGCGTCTCATTCTCGACCCCTCTAACGATAAATATATATCTGCCACCGTATATCCAAACCTCCCGGAGTATCCTACCGGAAAGGTGCCTTCAGGTACTTCCCTCGCGGTTTATCAAGGTAATATCAATGACTATAACTGGACCGACGATAACTTCGTGCGCCCCAACAAAACTGACCTTGTAATCTACGAACTCCTCTTCCGCGACTTCACCGGTACTGAGGGTAAGGCAAACGGTAACGGTACCGTAAATCTCGCTCTTGAGAAACTTGATTATCTTAAGCAACTCGGCGTAAATGCCATCGAACTCCTCCCCATCAACGAGTTTAACGGCAACATCTCATGGGGTTACAATCCCAACTTCTATTTCGCTCCCGACAAGGCTTACGGTACTCCCGATGACTATAAAAACTTCATCAATGCCTGCCACGAAAAGGGTATCGCCGTTATCCTCGACCTCGTATTTAACCAGACCGACTGGCAACACCCCTGGTATCGCATGTATCCCGTAGGGTCAAACCCCTTCTACAATGCCGACGCTCCTCACGCTTACTCAGTGCTTAACGACATCAATCAGGGCAACCCCCTCATCCGCAAGCAATGGCAGGATGTAGTGAAATACTGGGTTGAGGAGTATCATGTAGACGGTTATCGCTTCGACCTCGTAAAGGGTCTTGGCAACAATGACTCTTACCCCAACAGCGGTGATAGCGGCACTAACGCCTACAACGCTTCTCGCGTGGCAAACATGCGCGCCATTCAGGATGCCATGAATGAAGTAGATCCTGATCTCTACTTCATCAATGAGAACCTCGCCGGTGCGAAGGAGGAGAATGAAATGGCAGAGACCGGTATGCTTAACTGGGCTAATGTAAACAGCGCCGGTTGCCAGTATGCCAAAGGTATATCTTCCAACGCTTCACTTACCCGTATGCTCGCTACCCGCGACAGCCGTACATGGGGTTCTACCGTGGCTTATCTCGAGTCGCACGATGAGCAGCGTCTCGCTTACGAACAGAAGACTTACGGCAACGCTCTGATCAAGAGCAATAATGCGGCAGCATGCCGCCGTCTCGCTTCGGCAGCCGCCCAGATGATTCTCGTACCGGGCGCTCACATGATCTGGCAGTTCTCCGAAATGGGTAACTCTCAGTCTACCAAGAATAGCGACGGTGGCAACAATGTTGACCCGAAAATCGTAAACTGGAACCTCCTCAACGACCCCGACAATAAGGCTCTGATGGAGAATTATTCTCAGTTTATCCGTATCCGTCTCGAAAACCCGGATCTCTTTGACGAGAACGCTACTTACGCCAACAATACAAGCGCTTGGAGCACCGGCCGTTCTATCCTCGCTTCTACCGATACCAAAGAACTCATCTGTGCTATCAACCCCAATGTGGATAAGGAGATCACTATGAAGATCAACTTCAAGACTCCTGACAATAACGCATACGGTGTAGCAGCCATCGCACGCGGCACCACTCCTAATTTTGATGCAGCGGCAGGCACAGTGACTATCGCCCCCAACTCATTTATTCTGCTCGTGAATAATAATGTTTCGGCTGTAGATACTGTCACCGGCGATGCAGATGACAATACTTTTGTAGCATACGCCGATGGTGGCGAACTCGTAGTAAACTCAACTACCCCCGGTATCGCAGTTTACGATATGGCCGGCATCCGCCACTATGCTGATGCCCACGCCGATTCAGTGCGCCTCTCTCTCCCCGCAGGCCTTTATATCGTAACTTCCGGCTCTCAGGCCATGAAAGTTGCAGTACGCTGAGTAAATTAAGTAGATAAACGATAAGATGGTGTGGCTTAACCAGTTACGCCACACCATCTCCACTTTTGTCAAATTTAACGTTTATCTACTAATATTTACACCATAAAGGGCGTTATTATATTGCCTGAATCAAGAGACGAGGGCCTTCCGGTACCTGGTCTCCATGAAGAATACCGGAAAACATGAATTGTCTAAATTTTGGGTTATATACATTAGTAATTTCTATCATCTTTCACTAATGTGAAAGAGGAGTAATCCGGACGTCGTGATGATGCCCGGATTATTTTTTACTTATTTTTTTACCGTACACCTTACCGGCTTCTTTTGCGGTATCTTTATCCCTTTTCCGGATAAATATAGTTTGCTAATTATGTTTTGATTTATTAATTTTGTCATTGATGAAAAAGCAGGTATCCTATCAGGAAGCGCAAGACGAGATTCTTATTAATGATGCCTACCGGGGTCTTCTCCAATGCTACCTCAACAGCAACCACCGCCGTAAGGTGGATATAATCGAAAAGGCTTTCCGCTTTGCCAAACTCGCCCACCAGGGTGTGCGTCGGCGTAGCGGCGAACCTTACGTGCTGCACCCTATCGCCGTAGCCCGGATTGTAGTGGAGGAGTTAGGACTCGGCTCTACCTCTATTTGCGCAGCGTTGCTGCATGATGTCATTGAGGATACCGAATATACTCATGAGGATATTCGCGCTGCTTTTGGCGAAAAGATTGCCTCTATCGTCGAGGGTCTTACCAAAATCTCAGGTGGTATACTGGCAGCCCATGCCTCGGTGCAGGCTGAGAATTTCCGCAAACTGCTCCTCTCTATGTCGACCGATGTGCGTGTGGTGCTTATCAAGATGGCCGACCGCCTCCACAATATGCGCACACTACATGCTC
>CAMWNR010000112.1 GCA_947175665.1 uncultured Porphyromonadaceae bacterium | reverse complement strand
AATAATAAAGATTATGAAAAAATATACGACATCCCTAACATTACTTACTGCCGCTTTCGGCTTTTATTCACCTCTCTTAGCCGCTGACCCTCAGATTGGCACCGGCGAAACCGATGGCTATAAACTCGTATGGCAAGACCTTTTTGACGGGGAATCGCTCGACCCCCTCTGCTGGAATATCGAAGTCAACGGCAACGGCGGCGGCAACAACGAACTCCAATATTACACCGATCGCGAAGAGAATGTACATATCGGTGACGATGGTAAAGGTAACCGCGCTCTTATCCTTACCGCTGTCCGCGGTTATTACAAGGGTAAAACCGTTACCTCCGGCCGCGTCACCACCCAGAATCGCGTCGCTTTCACTCACGGTAAGATGGAGGCCTCCATACGACTCCCCAAAACTGCCCGCGGTCTCTGGCCGGCTTTCTGGATGATGGGCGATGACCACGCTCAGGTTGGTTGGCCGCGCAGCGGTGAGACCGACATCCTCGAGATGGGTCACTCTAACGGCTTCGGCGGTAACGAGGAGCGCTACTTTAACGGTGCCTCTCACTGGGGTCCGCAGTGGCCTCAGGCATCTTCGGCCAAGTCTCTTAATGCCGCGTACTCTCTTCAGGATGATGAGTATCATCTCTTCACCATAATCTGGGATGAACAGGGCTACAGCATGTATTACGATCTGGACCGCAATCCTTCGGCTCGCCCCTATTATTCTCTCTCATGTCCTGTAAAAGATACCAACAACGAGTGGGATCCGGGCAATTATTTCCACAAACCCAATTTCATCCTTTTCAATCTCGCGGTTGGGGGTGACTTCCCGGGCATACATAACATACACGATGTGACTGCCCTTAACGAGGAGAATAATTATCAGGCTTCCATGTATATCAATTATGTGAAGATTTACCAGAAGGGTAACGCTGATGATTATATCGATTATGTGGCTCAACCTTCAGGTGTCGAGAACATCGCCATGGAGTCTTCTGCGGAGGGAAGTATCCGCCTGGGGGAGTCGGAAGTGACCGCTGACTCGGCCATATCTCTATATACAGTAGATGGCAGCAAAGTAGCATACAGCGAAGACGGCGCCATCTCGCTCATCTCGCTCCCTGCCGGCATATACATAGCCTACGCAGCCGGAAAATCCCTAAAAATCAAAATCTAACCCAGATTACCACCCCAACTCAAGATTAATCAAGTTAAATCAAGATTAATCAGGCCAAATTAGGATTAATCAAGATTAATCAGGTTAAATCAGACTTAATCAGCCTAAAAATAAAAAAATCAAGATTTAATACTACATAAAATTTCTATGAACCTCAAACCCTTTCTTACAGCAGCGGCTCTGGCTGCATTAGCGGTATCTCCTGTCTTTGCTCTTACCGAGCAGGAGATCAATGCCAACGTGGCCGCGCTTATCTCTAAAATGACTCTGGAGGAGAAGGTGGGCCAACTCAATCAATTGTCCGGTCTCGGTTATTCTCCGGAGATGGTCAATGCCATCAAGGCGGGCAATGTCGGCTCTATCCTCAATGAGACTGATCCGGCTATCGTCAACAAACTTCAGCGTGAGGCTATAGAAAATTCTCGCCTCGGTATACCTCTTATCATCGCCCGCGATGTTATCCACGGTTATAAGACTATCTTCCCTATCCCGCTGGGTCAGGCTGCTTCCTGGAGCGAGGAGATTGTCGAGGAGGGCGCCCGCATCGCCGCCGAGGAGGCTTCTTCGGTAGGTATCCGCTGGACTTTCTCTCCGATGGTCGATATCGCCCGCGACCCGCGATGGGGCCGTATGGCCGAGGGCTTTGGCGAAGACCCGGTACTCACTACCCGTCTGGGTATGGCTATGACTCGCGGTTATCAGGGTGATGACCTCTCTAAGCCTAACACGATGGCTGCATGCGCCAAGCATTTTGCCGGCTATGGTGCCTCTGAGAGCGGTAAGGATTATAATACTACCTGGATTCCTGAGGTGCAGTTGCGCGATGTTTACCTCCCTCCGTTTGAGGCTCAGGCTAAGGGTGGTGCCGCTACTTTCATGTGCTCGTTTAATGACATCTGCGGCGTACCCTCTTCGGGCAATAAGCATCTACTCACCGACATCCTGCGCGATGAGTGGGGTTGGGACGGCTTGATGGTCAGTGACTGGGGTTCGATACAGCAGATGATTCCCCACGGCTACAGCGCTGACTTGCGTCAGGCTGCCGAACAGGCTGCCAATGCCGGTGTAGATGTGGATATGGAGGGGTACGCTTATATCGGCTATCTTAAGGACCTCGTGGAGAAGGGTGAAGTCAGCACCGAGCAACTCGATAATCTCGTAGCCAATGTGCTCCGCCTTAAATACCGTCTTGGTCTCTTCGAAAACCCTTATATCGATGAGTCTAAGATCAATTTCTATGCCCCCTCTTCGCTCGCTGCCGCTCAGAAGGCTGTGGAGCAGAGTACCGTTCTTCTCAAGAATGACGGCATTCTCCCCATCAAGAAGGGAGTGAAGAAAATTGCTGTTATCGGTCCGATGGCTGATGCTCAGCATGATCAGGCCGGCACCTGGGTATTTGATCTTGAAAAGGAACATTGTGTCACTCCGCTGACATCTCTGCGTGAGAAGTATGGCAAGAAGAATGTAACTTACGTGCCGGGCGTGAAGTTCTCGCGTGATCTCTCGCACGATGGTTTTGATGAGGCTGTCAAGGCTGCCAAGGATGCCGACATAGTTCTATTCTTTGCCGGCGAGGAGGCTGTGCTGTCTGGTGAGGCGCATTGCCGCACCGACCTTACCCTGCCGGGTGCACAGAAGGAACTCATGGCTGCTCTGGCCGAAACAGGCACCCCGATCGTGATGGTGGTGCAGGCAGGTCGCCCGCTCGTTATGAATGACGAGGTGGCTAAGGCTGCGGCTGTGGTGTATTGCTTCCACGGTGGCACCATGACGGGCCCGGGCCTTACCGCTCTGCTGGCCGGCGATGCTAACTTCAGCGGCAAACTCCCCGTATCTTTCCCCAAGGCTTCCGCTCAGGTTCCCCTTTATTACGCACACAAAAACACCGGACGTCCCGCCGAAGGGATGACCTTAATCAACGACATACCCCTCGAAGCCGGTCAGACCTCTACAGGTTGCACCAGTTTCTATCTTGACTGCGGCGACGGACCCGCTTTCCCCTTCGGCTACGGACTCAGTTATAATAATTATTCTTATTCAGATCCCAAACTCTCTTCGGCTACCCTTACTCCGGGCGAGACTATCACCGTGACCTGCGATGTCACCAACAATGGCTCTCGCGAAGGACGCGAAGTTGTACAACTCTATGTACGCGACCATGTTGGCTCTCTTATCCGCCCCGTCAAGGAACTGAAGGATTTCGCCTCAGTTACTCTCGCCCCGGGTGAGACCAAGACCGTCTCTTTTGAGATCAACCCCGAAATGCTGAGTTTCTATAACGCTCAGTTGCAAAAGGTTACCGAACCGGGCGAATTTTCCGTATGGGTCGCTCCGAATTCCGAGTCGGGTTCTCCCGCTTCTTTCTCTTATTCTGATAAGTAAATCATTATGAAAATATCTTTTAAATATTCACTGATGGCGCTCGCTCTGGCGGGCACCATCTTTGGTGCGGAAGCAAAAAGTTTCAAGCGCGGTGTGAGCGAGAACCAGTTTCAGTATAAGGCTCAGATGGAGGCGCTCGCTGATGGCGTAAGTTGGTATTATAACTGGGGTATGACCCCCTCGGCTTATCTGGCCAATACCGATTACATGGAGTATGTGCCGATGTGCTGGAATGATAATTATAACCCCGATAAACTCCGCGAGTGGGTTAAGGCTCATCCCGAAACCAAGTATCTGCTCGGATATAACGAACCCAATTTTAATGCTCAGGCTCACATGACTCCGGCCTTTGCCGCTTCCAAATGGCCTGAATTGGTAAGTCTGGCCCGCGAACTCGGTCTGAAGATCGTTTCTCCGGCACTCAACTATTCACCTGACGCTCCTTATAATCAACCCGATAAGTGGATGGATGAGTTTGTGGCTCTCGTAGGCCTTGACTCGTTTGATTATGTAGCATTACACAATTATGGTGGCATAGGTGTGATGAAGGACCTCTGCACACGCTTTCACGATAAGTATGGCAAGGATGTCTGGGTTACCGAGTTCTGCCTTTGGCCTAACGAGGGTGACGCTAATTCATATACTCCTCCCGCTACTCAGATCGCCTCTATGGTCGAGAGTGTGCAGTGGCTCGAACAGACCGAGTGGATCTACCGCTACGCTTGGTTTAAGGCTATCGGTAATTATAATTCTAACAAAGGTCCTAATTACGGTCTGCTCGTCGGCGGACGCGGTGAGGAGAAGCGCGAACTCTCTGATCAGGGTTATGTATATAAATACCTCTCCGATTTTGACAAGAGCAAATATAATGACATAAACACCGTTGTCAACGCCACTGACTTTGTCGACCAGCAGCGTTGCTCGCTCGCTAAGAGCGGCGGCGAGGGTATGTGGCCGATCGAGATCAGCGTGTTTAACAGTCAGGCCTTTGCCGATTACCAGTTTGATATCCCTAAAGATGGTACCTATACACTGATACTCAAGGTTAGCGGCTACGGCGAACCGACCCGCTTCAATCCCACTCTCGAGGTTGGAGTCGTAGACGGCGAGGAGTTTAAAGTTCTTGGTGAGAAGGCTGACATCTCACTCCCCAATGCCGATGATGTGTATAAGGATCTCGAATTCACTATGCCTCTTCAGGCCGGTAAGCAGACTATCCGCATACAGGATGTAAACCTCTATATGCCGAGCGGCATTCACATCCAGAATCTGCGCATCGCTGATGCCTCAGGAGTAGACCTTACCCAACTCGAAGAGGAAACTGCAAACCCTGACGCACCGGTATATACCCTCCAGGGTATCAAAGCAGGCACCGCTTCCGACCTCCCGTCACTCCCCAAAGGCATCTACATAGTAAACGGCAAAAAGATAGCGCTCTAAACCCGCTTAACTTAAAAAATTGGATTCCCTTTTTAAGCAACCAAACTGCAAAAAGAAGGAGATATAAAACTCTTAACCTAAAAAAATTGGATTCCATTTTTTAGCAACCAAACTGCAAAAGGAGTTACATATAATACTCCTAACTTAAAAAAATTGGATTGCCTTTTGGCAATTCAATTTTTTTTTGTAATTTTGCACCGAAATTATGGCCGGTTCGGTAGCTCAGCTGGATAGAGCAACAGCCTTCTAAGCTGTGGGTCCAGGGTTCGAATCCCTGCCGAATCACCAAGCCATCCGGCCAACCCCCGAGCGTTGAAATCCCCCCGATTTCAACGCTTTTTTTTATTTGACTCCACCCCGGGCCGCGTAGCAGTACATCTACCCGCGCAAGTCCTCCTCCGATAGAGGTGCTTAAAGTACGAGATCTTCGGAGCGTTCGGGAAGTTCCGCGCAGTTCTGGAGACTGAGCGAAGTAAAGGCTCCGCCCTGTTCAAAAAATGCCGAGTCAAAAAAAGTTCCGCGTGGTTCCGACAAGTTCCGCGAATGATATTGAGGCCACCAGGCCTCAATGAAAAAGTTCCGTACGCCCACGGCAAAATAATAAAGTTCAAAAAATCCCACCAAAATATCAGAGAGGAGAAAGAAGAGCGGAACTTGGCGGAACACTCGGAAAATCGCGCTTTTAGCGCAGCGCAATTCACGCCACGATTGATAACTACCGTGTAGCGATATTTTTACGGATTGGAAGATTTACATATCGAATATTTTTTATTATTTATCATTTGTATTTGGATTATTTTTTGTAAATTCGCACCTGAAAAGCATACCTGCTTGGCGCGGTGCGCCACCTGTATCTTTTCATAACATTATAGGGATTTTAGTAATAGAGGCATGCCTCTATTACTCCATGTATATACATGGCCGAAATGTTACGCTTTATCACGCGGATTTTTCTCAAGATAACAGCCCGTTCCGGAACTATCCCTTACATCATTAGCCTTTGATCTCACACTATCTAATCCGGAACTAACTCAACCAAATAACTAATAAAATCAAATAATTATCTAATTAAAACAACAATGCAAATGAAGAAACTTCTACTTTCCCTCTTCTGCTTGCTCGCTGTAGGCGCTACGACGTTCACGGCCCATGCCGAAGAGCAATTAGCGACAACTCTTGCTTTTGACTCATGGGATAATCAGACAGATAA
>CAMWNR010000111.1 GCA_947175665.1 uncultured Porphyromonadaceae bacterium | reverse complement strand
ATATTCTTTTACTGCTTAATTTCATAATATCGTTTAATTTTCATTACTTACTTATAACCTTAGCGTTAAACCTAAGAAATTTTAGTTGTTTAATATTTAAACTTTTAAATTATCTACCTTTAATGAGGGAATTCTTATCTAAATTCCCATGGATTCCACAGTATGATTCCATGCAGTGTGGCCTTGCTTGCATCTCGATGATATGTAAATATTATGGAGTACCAAAAAGTCTATCATTCCTTGAAGAATTTTGCGGAAGTCAGACCTACGGCAATAATCTGCATGCACTCTCTATGCTGGCTAAAGATTTGGGATTTGATTCCATGGCAGTCAGAATAGAGGCCTGCAAAATTGAAAGTGTCAGTACTCCTGCCATTCTTTTCTGGAATCATAACCATTTTGTTGTTCTCTACCGAATCACAACTTTTAAATCTAAAAGATACTTTTATATCAGTGACCCTGCCAAAGGAAGGTATAAAGTATCTGCGGAGCAATTCTTTTCTAAATGGTGTCATGATGACAAAGGGATTGTGCTAATAATAGAACCCACAGATTCACTTTTGAATAATCGGGAGAAATCCTCTATGCCACCAAATTTTCACTTTAAGTTATCACAGTATTGGAAATCTCTTAAAGAATTTGATAAAGACAAGGATGGATCTCTAATACCACTCTTTAAAATATTGGGGTTGCTGGTGCTTATAGCGGTAATCCAATTAGCCCTCCCTTTCTTGACGCAAGGCATTGTTGATACTGGGATTAATAATAAAGATATAGGTTTTATCTGGTTGGTTCTTCTCGGCGAGTTAATGCTTGTGATAGGACGTACAATTGCTGATTATGTAAGAAGTTGGATTACTCTTAAAGCATCAATACGTATCTCTTTGGCTCTTCTCAGAAAGTTTATCGATAAACTCTTCAAGTTGCCAATGCGCTATCTGATGTCGCGTAGGTTTGGTGATCTCAGGCAACGTTTTGAAGATCATACCAGAGTCCAGAATTTCCTTACCTCGGAATTGGTCAGCATTTCATTTGCGGTAATCACATTTTTGGTTTTCGGCATTGTGTTATGGTATTATAATCTCATTTTGTTATGCGTTATTCTGGGATTTAGTATCATATATATTATATGGTTGGCACTTTTTTTAACTGAAAGGCGTAAGATTGATTATGAACGCTTCGAAGCAGCAAGTAAAAACAATTCGATTACTTATCAACTTCTCACATCTATTCCTGACATTAAGATACATAACTGCGGAGAGCGAAGAAGAAATGAATGGGAAAAAAGCATGGAGATGCTTTTTAACAATCAGACTAAATTATTAAGATTAGGTCAATTGCAGAATGGTGGAGCCACCTTAATAATGGAACTTAAAAATATATTACTTACTGTATTATCTGCTTCTTTTGTCATTAAGAATGTCATGACATTAGGCGAGATGTTGGCTATACAATATATTGTGGGTCAATTGTCTGTACCTATTGAAACCATTATGCGCAGTCTCTACTCATGGCAAGATATGAAAATGTCGTTTCAACGAATACATGAAATTCACCGATATGAAAACGAAAAGGATTATTATGGCAGAAATTATTATCCTACCCTATATGGTGATATTACTATATCTGACCTATCATTCAGTTACGAGAAGTATGCTCCTGATCCTACCCTACTCAACCTCAACATTTCAATCCCGAAAGGTAAAATCACTGCCATAGTTGGTGGCTCAGGCAGCGGCAAAACAACCCTTATTAAAATTTTATTAGGATACTTCCCTGAAATTAATTCAAATATCCGCGTAAACAATATAAGTTTTAATGATATAGATATTGATAAATGGAGAGAAAATTGCGGGGTTGTAATGCAGGACGGTATTATATTCAGTGATACCATTGAACGGAATATTGTAATGAATGATGAAGAGATCGATGTAGAAAAATTTAAATCCGCAGTAGAGATTGCATGTCTGACGGAAATGATAGAGACTCTTCCGCTAAAATATCAAACCTTAGTCGGTAGGGATGGGAAATCTCTCAGTCAAGGTCAAAAACAACGAATCTTAATAGCCAGAGCCGTCTATAAGAATCCTGAAATTATTATCTTTGACGAAGCCACTAATTCTCTGGATGCCGCTTTGGAACACAGAATCGTAGAAAATTTAAATTCTTTCTTCAAAGATCGAACTGTAATTATAGTTGCACATAGGTTATCTACTATCCGAAATGCGGATAAAATATTAGTTTTGCATCACGGACAGATAGTTGAAGAGGGCACCCATGATCAACTCTTGAAAGCGCACAACTATTACTGGAATCTCATACGTCATCAAACAACTATATAATATTCACACACTCAACGATGATATTTTAAAGAGCCGCAGGAGCGGTTTGATTTTATATCAATAATTATTTGCATTTTTAACCTCGTGTGACTATCTTTGTGTTTAGTTATGATCAGCAGACCTACTGAACTTAATTTACTTCGCAATCAACTCACCGAGTTTCTGCGCAGCCGTCACCTACGAAAAACCCCGGAAAGATATGCAATCCTCGATAAGGCTGTATACCTTTCGGCTCATTTCGAGGTCGATAAGTTGTATAATGCGCTCGAAGAGGAGGGCTATCATGTGAGTAGGGCTACTGTATATAATACCCTCGAACTCCTATGCGAGGCCGGTATTTTAAACCGCCATATATTTGCCACTAATCAGGCTCGCTATGAATTGGCCCGCGGTTCGCACCTGCATCTTATATGCCGTAAGTGCGGTAAAATACGCGAAATCGATGACCCCTCGCTAACCTCTCGCCTCCTCACCGAAGAGTATCCCGGATTTACACCCGAGTATTCCTCTTCTTCTGTATACGGATTATGCGACGATTGCGCCTCATCTTCCTGATTTACTCAATACCGATATTACCTTAAACTCTAATATTCATAAAAAAACAACTCTTTTAACTATGGCAAAAGTAAAGCCTTTTAAAGGTGTTCGCCCCCCCAAACACCTCGTGGAGCAAGTAGCATCTCGCCCATACGATGTACTTAATTCTGATGAAGCACGCGCTGAAGCAGATGGCAACGAAAAGTCGCTTTATCATATCATTAAACCCGAAATCGATTTCGAACCGGGCACTGATGAACATGATCCCAAAGTATATGACCGCGCCGTAGAAAATTTCCATAACTTCCAGAAACAAGGTTGGCTCGTAGAGGATGATAAGGAGAAATATTATATCTACGCCCAGACTATGGATGGTCGTACCCAATACGGTTTTGTAGTTGCCGCATGGGTAAATGATTATATGGAGGGACGCATCAAAAAACATGAACTTACCCGCCGTGATAAGGAAGAGGATCGCATGAAACATGTGCGTGTCAATAACGCTAATATCGAACCGGTTTTCTTCGCTTTCCCCGACAATGAAGCCCTCGAAGAGATTATCCGTAATGTCACCGCCGGCGAACCGGAATATGATTTCGTGGCTCCCGACGGATTCGGTCATACTCTCTGGGTTATCGAGGATGATGATATGATCGCCCGTATTTCTGAGGAGTTTGATAAAATACCTAACCTCTATATCGCTGACGGCCACCACCGCTCGGCTGCCGCTGCCCTCGTAGGCGCGGAGAAGGCTCAAAATAATCCTGACCACCGCGGTGATGAGGAGTATAATTATTTTATGGCCGTAGCATTCCCCGCTTCTCACCTTAAGATTATCGATTATAACCGCGTGGTGCGCGATCTTAACGGTCTGACTGAAGAGGAATTTCTCGATAAACTTCGCAACAACTTTATAGTTGAAGAGAAAGGCGAAGATACTTACACTCCCTCAGGTCTCCACAATTTTGCCCTTTATCTCGGCGGCAAATGGTATTCGCTGACTGCTAAAGAAGGTACATACAATGATCAGGATCCTATAGGTGTGCTGGATGTGACCGTTTCTTCCGATCTTATCTTGCGCGACATCCTCGGCATTACCGATCTCCGCTCTGACAAGCGTATCGACTTCGTAGGCGGTATCCGTGGCCTTGACGAACTTAAGCGCCGCGTGGATTCAGGTGAGATGAAGATGGCTCTCGCCCTCTACCCCGTAACTATGGATCAACTCATCAATATTGCCGATACCGGTAATATTATGCCTCCCAAGACTACTTGGTTCGAACCGAAGTTACGCTCCGGTCTCGTAATACATAAATTAGACTGATAAAATTTCTTACCGCACTGCCTTCCTCTCCCCCCTTTTTATTACTTACTTATATATCTCTCCAATTCTTCTCTTCTCTATCCGTATATCTCCTCTTACCTGTATAAACCGAATCTGAACCCTATATCCAGTCATGGCTTCCCCCATAAAGTCAAAATATCTTGTAGGTCTTGCACACATCGGTGCCTTTATCACTGCCTCTGCATGGGGCTCATCTTTTCTCTCTACAAAGGTACTGATGGCCGACGGCGGTTTCTCCCCCGTCGAGATGTACGTGTACCGCTTTGCAGCAGCATATTTCCTCTTGCTCTGCTTTACTTTCCGTCATATTTTTGCAAATAACTGGCGCGACGAACTACAACTCATGCTTTGCGGTATCTGCGCCGGATCTCTATATTTTATAACCGAAAATTACGCCCTTGAGAATACCACTACCGGCAATGTCTCTCTTTTGGCTTCGGTATCTCCGCTATTTACCGCCGCGATAATGGCTCTGGTGTTTCGAGTCAAAATCGGAAGCGGAGTGGTGATCGGCTCGCTGATAGCATTTGTAGGCGTGGCATGCGTGATTTTCAGTAATGGCGATGGCTTCGAGATTAAACCTAAGGGGGATCTACTCGCACTAAGCGCCGCTCTGAGTTGGGCCGTATATTCGCTGGCCGCAAAACGCATTATACCTTTATATTCCGGATTATTCATCACCCGTAAATTATTCTTCTACGGTGTAATAACCGGTCTGCCGTTTCTCTTCATACAGCATTCCCTCTCTCACCAACCGTATCATCTCACCCTGCTGTTCAGCATGCAGAACCCACATTATCTGCTTAACTTTGCTTTCCTCGTTATTTTCTGTTCTCTGCTGGCTTATCTGGTGTGGAATCAGGTTATGAGTGTTTTAGGACCGGTAGTTGCCAACAATTACCTCTATATCCAACCTCTGGTAACTATGATTGCTGCCTACTTTGTACTCGGTGAGAAAATTTACCCGCTCGGATACTTGGGATGCGCGCTGATTATCGGCGGACTCGTAGCAGCCGATAAACTCAAAATCTCTCCTCGACGACCACAATTACGCAAAATGTAATTTACTCCCTATCCCGGCGGCGTATATGTGGAAATTCGCCATATCGCTTACTCTCCGACTATTACTGATTTCTCTCCTTTTATTACCAAACTAAGTTTGCCATCTGTTATGACCAACAAGATACTCTATAACGACATTAATCTCCCTGAGAAAGTAAGCGATATACTCGAACTCGACTTCTGGATTCTTGAGCATGTGGCCCCGGCCATAGTAAACAGTGTCAAAAATCCGGTCAAGTTCTCTGCCTTTACATCTATCTTTGTACATAAAGGGTGCGGTGAGGCTGACATTAACCTTATCACTCATAAGATTCAGGCGCCTTGCATTATTAATGTGGCTTGTGATGACATCGTACTCCCCCGCAATATCTCGGACGATTTTGACGCGTCTTTTATCGTTATGTCAAAAAATCTGACGGCGACCATTGCCACCACGATCAAGGATCTCAGCGTTTTCTCTATAATTCATACCCACCCGGTATTGGAAATAGATCATAATGTCAGCACTCATATACACCAACTCTATAATGACCTTAAAGATATAGCAGCCTCTTCTCACTCTGCTTACCAGTTTGAGTCGATTCTGTTTACCATTTTAAGTTATTTTTATAGATTTGCCGTAAAGCAGTATGAGCATTTCCGCTCTAACATCACCCAATCGCTCTCATCTTCAAGCCGTATACCCGATAAATATCTGCGTCTTGTGCAGGAACATTTCCGCAAGGAGAGATTTCTGGATTTTTATGCCGACCGACTCGGCATCTCTACCAAACATCTCTCCCGCACTATAAAGATGCACACCGGCGTATCTGCCGTTGAGTGGATCAACAGGTTTGTAATTCTCGAAGCGAAAGTTATGCTTAGATCTTCTAACCTCAACATACAGCAAATCGCAGAGGAGTTGAATTTTCCATCCCAATCTTTCTTTGGCAAATACTTTAAAAAAGCCACCGGCCTCTCCCCTAAAGATTTCCGAAATATGCTCTAACCAATCATCGATTATCACTTACTTATACCATGTAGCGTTCAGCCATTTGAGTAACTTGGCTGAGAACTCTTC
>CAMWNR010000110.1 GCA_947175665.1 uncultured Porphyromonadaceae bacterium | reverse complement strand
AGCAAACTTAGCACGCAGATTATCGTTATCAGCCGAAAGCGCCTTAACATCGATCTTCTCTCCGTTCATGTTCTCGTATACAAGATCAAGTATCTCATGAAGTGGTTTGTCATCACCCTCAGTATACATAGCAATATCTCCCAAAGATACAACTTTGTCGCGAGCATGAATAGGCATACGCTTCTTGCTTATAAGATCTTCTACTACGAGCATTCTATTACCCTGTGATACTATTTTAAAAAGACCCGGCTTGCCGGTGATAGATAAAACTGTTCTTAACATACGTTTATTATAATTTTTATCTATAAGATACAAGATCTTATAGCGTTGTTTTCTATACTTTTCTCAATCAATTGTGGTCAAACGTTTTGAAGTCCCATATATTTGCTCCAAAATCTTCCTTAAATTGACTTCAACAGATTTTTAACCTGCATTATCAATACATCCTTATCCCCATTGCAGATAGTCAGAATCCTATCACTATATTGAGCGAGTAACCGCTCTTCTTTTTCCTGCGATCTCATACGGGCGAGAATATGCGCGTCAGACGCAGCATCTCTCTCTCTGACCCGTGCCAACCTCTCCTCTCTATCCGCCTCAACTTTGATTATATATCGGCACTCTTCGGCCAATCCACTCTCAGCGAGTATAGCCGCCTCTACAAACAAAGGTTTGGCGCCCAACACTCTCCCTATTTCCCGTATTCTTTCCCTCAACGCACTATGCACTATTTCATTAAGCATCAGACGCGCATCCTCATTATTAAATACTATATCGGCCAATTTTTTCCTATCCGGGATTGATATGCCATCAGTCACCTCCGATGAAATCCGATTACATATCGCTCTCTTAATATCTTCTGAACCGTTCATGAGTAATCGGGCCTCTAAATCGCAATCTATGACATTATATCCTAAATTGCGCAGCAGGCGACTCACCACACTCTTTCCGCTCCCTATACCTCCACAGATACCTATCAACATCACCGTATATCTTTAGAGTATAACATACCGACCATTAATTACGCACCAGGGTATACTCCACACTATCAGTGAGAGTCTTGATGTTGATCATACCCCGCTGCTGATGAGGATTTACCTTTAATCCGAGTTGCTTGTCACCCTCCTGAATATCGCGATAATCAACTCTGATATCCGGAGTCATATCATCACGATTGAAATTGCTCATAGCCACATAATACTCAACTTTGGCCGTGGATGGGAAAAGAAGTAAATCCATACCCGGAGGCAGATTGTCAATTTTAATATTTACCGTAGCCTCCTTGCGCACCAGGGTCTCTACATTAATCTTTACCTTGACATCTGCAGGTACGATACGCACTCCCGGTATCGGGTGTAACTGAACGCTAATTTCAGCGCTCTCTTCAAGATTATGTCTGACGATCTTCTCAGTAAACACACGAGTTACGGTATCGAGAGCAGACCGCGAAGAATAAACCGATATGGAACCCGGGATCGCCTCTACCTTTCCGGTTATTATCTTACCTACAGCGGGCGACAACTCATCTACCACCACTACCGGCACTCTGCGCGGCGGGAGAGTAGTATAAATCAATTTAAGACTGTCAACCGATGTAGAGATAAGATTCGCGTTAGCACCGAATACATTTTTTAATCCCGCACTTAACTCAGCCTTATTTATGTGAAATACACCGTCTTCAGCAAATTCCCTGAAATTTATATCAAGTGTCGGACGTGCAAACAGACCGTTGCGCCACAGAGAGGTACCACGATCGCGAACCACCACATGGATTACAGAAGGGGGAACATTTATAAACGTCACCGAGTCCGGTACATTATAAATATTCATCTTGACTTCAAAATCATCTTGAATATTATCATTTAATGCCATGATAAACCAGAAAAGAGTGGCTATAACCACAAACACAAAAAAAGTCAGCAGTTTGCGAAAACGCGATGTCGTCTTCACATTCTGCCAACTCTCCTTTATTTCCTGCAATCTATTACTCATAGAGTGTTATCATGCATTTAAAATATAAACTCTGTTATCAACAAAAAATGATAAATCAAGAAAATCAATATTAATCAATATTAATCAAGATAATTCAAGATAAATCAAGATTCCCCGATTATCCCGGATATTAATCCTTTTTGGGGGCCTCTGTCTGCACGGGGAAAACCTGTTCGCGACTAACTTTGATAGTCACGTTAGGAGCAACCTCCATCATAATAGTACCCTCAGCATTGTTAATACTGCGTATGGTACCGAATATTCCTCCGGCAGTAACTATCTTATCCCCCTTATCCATTGCCTCACGGGCTTTCTTTATCTCTTTCTGTTTTTTGCTCTGCGGGCGAATCATAAAGAAGTAGAATATTACAATCATTGCTATGATCATCAGCATTCCGCTCCATGAATTTCCTTCCTGTGCCTGCAGAAGAATTGATGTTAATGTCATTTTCTAAATTATTTATTAAATTACTTATTTTAAAAGTTTACCTTCTTCTTTCAGTTTTTTGAGAATATCACTTAATATGCCATGCACAAATTGTCCGCTCTTTGCGGTGCTATAGGCCTTGGCTATCTCTATGTACTCATTGATAGATACTGTGAGCGGTATCTTGGGGAAATTTAAAATTTCTGCCAAAGCGGTCATCATCACTACCACATCCATATATGCCAGACGTTCTGATTCCCATGCAGATTTTTCCAACGCTTCATCTATGTATCCTCTATAAGTATCTTTGTTCTTTACGACATATTCAAACAGTTCGGCACCAAAGCGGGCATCTTCACTATCCTTATACATCGGCAGGAGGAACTTGCATGATTCCACCGGCAGGTGATCATCTCCGGCCGGAGCGTAATCTGAGATTTTTTTGACCGTTTTAAGCACAAAATCTCCGATTATCCCTAAATCATCATTCCAGAATACAGACTTCTCTTCGAGAGTTTCAAGAAAAAGAGGATTCTCAAAAATCACATATTTATACAGGTTCTTCCACAGGTCACAATCCATCTTATAGTCTGTGGCCGGGAAATCCATATATTCTTTATAGTAGTCTGATGCGAGAATGGCGTTGAGCAGACCGCGAAGCATCGGCTCATCGTCCACACTCATGCGCATACCATATCTTTCTATAGCCTTATCCAACTCTTCGCTACCGTTGAGTTGCGCCACAAGGGCATTCTCTACAAATCTCATGTTGGGATTACGATCCTCTGCGGTTGCAAGAAATTTGGTACGGTTCTCTTCTATCTCCTGCTCTCTCATATTGGTAATCAATATCGGGAGTTGCAACAGGCGGATATAGAGTTCGCGCGCTTTATCCATACTTCTCTTAAGAGTATTCAGAGCGTCTGACAGATTTTCGCTTGCGCCGTAAAATTTAGAGAAGGTAGTTTCCATCATCTCGCGCATCCGGTCTACACCACTGAGTGTATACCCATCCATTTCAGAGATTATGCGGCTCACTCCTGAGTCGGGCATTATGATGATATTAAATATATCCTGCCAGATTCTTTCATGTTCTACAGCACTCATATCCTCGCTCTTGAGGAATTTCTTATATAGGCCGCTCTCTTTAACCTTTGTAGTAAGTGGAGATTCTAATTCTGCAAACGGGCCACCTGAGAGATTGTGCTTCTGTATGAGCGAACGCATCTTCTCATCATTAGCCACACGCTGTATGAAGCGCGTCTGATATAACGGACGAATCCCTCCGCGCTGAGTGATATTATCTGCTATATCTACCATCAGGGCAAGCATTTCCATATAGAGATTGTAGGCAAATCTCTTTTCGCGCGTAGGTTGAGCGGGGGCTGCTTCAATATTAAAACTATTCTCGACAAGCAGATAAGAATAAAGGAGTTGCACTACTTTTATTCTTATCAACACACGATTTATCATAACTTCTATCTTTTATATTCTACCTTACAAAATTAATCAATATTCGGCAGATAATCAAATTTCAAGAGTTTTGAGACGCTGTCTTACCACTTCATACATCATCACCCCGGCCGCTACCGAAACATTAAGCGAACCGATATTGCCAAGTATCGGTATGGCTCCCAGAGCATCACATGCTCTCAACACATCATCGCTGATACCGGTATCTTCGGCTCCCATCACAATCCCTACCGGAAGATCGTACTCGATTTCGGTATAATTTATCGATGCTTTTTCGGTTGCTCCTACTATCTTATATCCATTTTCTTTTAAGGTTTTTACAGCACCCGATATGCTTTTTTCTCTACATACCGGTATGTGCAGTAAAGCACCTGCCGACGTTTTTACTGCATCCGGAGTCACGCTTACACTACCCTTTTCGGGTATTACTATAGCATCCGCTCCAACGCATTCGGCTGTACGCGCTATCGCTCCGAAGTTGCGTGTATCCGTAAGACCATCGAGCAATATTACAAACGGCACTCTCCCCTCCTCATAAAATAATGGTATCAAATCATCAAGTTTGCAATATTCTATCGGTGACAGAAGTGCTATTGCCCCCTGGTGATTCTTCATGGTGATACGATTTAGTTTTTCAACCGGCACGCGCTGGGTTATGACTCCGTATTCCTTGATTTTAGCAAACAGTTCTTTCGAAAGTTCACCTCCCAAGTCTTTTTTTATAAGTATCTTATCAATATTTTTACCGGCTTCTATTGCTTCAATTATAGCACGTAGGCCGAATATATAATCACTCTTTTCCATAATATCTTAACAATTATTTTATACCCCGAGCAATGCCTCGGCGGCACGTATACCACTCTCGGTCAATG
Organism: uncultured Porphyromonadaceae bacterium; assembly: GCA_947175665.1. GTDB lineage: Bacteria > Bacteroidota > Bacteroidia > Bacteroidales > Muribaculaceae > Lepagella. The sequence continues at coordinate 1,682 of CAMWNR010000110.1, read as the reverse complement.
TTTCCCCGCTCAGCATTCCTGCTATCTCCTTAATCCTCTCTTCGCGGGTAAGATGCTTTATGTCACTTATGGTCCGATCTTCAGTATCTCTTTTGTATACTTTAAAGTGATCTTTACCACGAGCGGCCACCTGAGGGAGATGAGTTATGGTTATTACCTGCATATTATCTGCCATACTCTCCATCATGCGTCCCATTTTGTCAGCGATTTCTCCACTCACACCTGTATCAATCTCATCAAAAATAATAGTTGGCATCTCCATCTTTTCTGCCATAAGAGACTTGATTCCTAATGTCAGACGCGATAACTCACCACCCGATGCTGTGGTTGCCATCGGCAAGAAATCACCATTCTTGTTAAAACTACATACAAATTCGATTATATCTCCTCCATCTATAGTGAGTTTTGCGGGAGTCACTTTTACCTTAAATCTAAGATTAGGGAGTCCTAAGGGTATGGTGCGTTCCATCAGTCGGGCCGCAAATTTTTCGCCACCCTCTTTACGTTTTTCGCTGAGAATCTCTCCTAACTCCTTTAATTCCCGGGCTAATCTCTTACCTTGCTGTTCGAGTTCCTGCGTTTCGAAATCATTCCCATCGAGTTGGGCGAGTTCTCGTGTCAGTTGCTCTTTTAAATCTACAAGAGCATCACCATCTTCTACATGAAAATGCTTTACAGCATCAAGCAACTGTCGCATCCTCGCTCCGGTACGTGACAATTCTACCGGATTGGACTCTATGGAGTCAGCAAGATTCTCTATAGTCTCGGCAATATCTTTTAACTCTACATATAAATCCTTCAGTCGCATTATCAGTCTCTCATCTTCTTCCAGCCCCTCATCAAGAATATCCGGATTTATCAACGATAGTTCTTCTTGAGCATCTTTAATCTGCTGGAGCGCAGACTCATCATGACCGTTAAGGCGCGAAAAAGACTCCGACAGATGATACCTTATATCATCTGCATCGCTCAGCATCTCAAACCTGCGTTCTACCTCTTCAAGTTCACCGCGTTTAGGATTTATCTTGTTAAGTTCCTGCAGTTGATATTCTATAAGATCTCTACGCTCCCTAATTTTATCGTTCTGCTCCTTAATTTTCTTAAGTTGCTGACGCACCGCCACGTATTCGCGAAAAAGTTTGCGATATTTTTCCAATATCTCCGCTGTATCTGACATTGCATCGATAATCTGCAACTGACCCTCGCGTGAATTAAGGCTCAAATTTGCATGTTGCGAATGGATATCAAGGAGTTTGACGGTTTTTTCTGCAAGTTCCTGAAGAGTCACCGGTGAATCATTGACAAACGCACGACTTCTCCCTGAGGGTGATATTTCTCTTCTGATTATCAGTTCCTCATCGTCACCGGTAAATGTTGCTTCGATGATAGTCTTACGGCTCTTGTCGGCAATCGCTTTTGTATCTGCACGTCCACCTAACAGCAGACCGAGCGCACCGAGCATGATTGATTTTCCGGCACCGGTTTCGCCTGTTATTATAGAGAATCCGGATGCAAAATCAATCTCCACCTCATCGATCAAAGCATAATTTCTTATTATCAGTGTCTGAAGCATTTATCTGTGCGGTTGTTAAAAATTAATTTTGTTCGTCGCCTTTCTTTATCTTTTCAAGTCGCTCTACCTCAGTGGGATATAGTTGTTGCAATATCTCGTATGCGGTTTG
>CAMWNR010000109.1 GCA_947175665.1 uncultured Porphyromonadaceae bacterium | reverse complement strand
ATATGAAACAGTTTTAGGAGACATAGCACCGGCAAAGTTAAGAAAAATCAGCGACATTCCCTCGCGCACCCGCCATTGATTTTTCGGGTTTTAAAAGACCTGCCCGATGATGTGCCGAGGCTCGCTTCGAGTTGTTAGAGACAATTGCGGGTGTAGCGGGCGGGAGGAACTACGGGAGCGGCGTGGCGGGAGCGCGGCGGGTGAGGAGGTGCAGGGAGGCGTTGTAGGTGTTGAGGGAGATGAAGATGGTGGCTGCTCCTATCAGTATCCATGTTAGGGTCAGGGTGTTGTCGAGGAGGGCATGGGTGTATACGCCTTGGGGGAAGGCATTGATTATATTGCCAAGCATTGCGCTTATATAGGGTAAGCCTATTGAAAAGAGGAAACCGGCTATGAATCCTACACACGCGGCTATCACTACTGCTAATTTGTTGCGTTTATTGACCGCCTCATTGCGCGCCCTTATCATTTCGACCGAGTCAAGATTGCTCTGCAATCGGGCGAGAAATGAAATATCTGATGAGATCTCCGGCTTGAAATCTGCAAATATCGCTTTTATTCTGTCTTCTTCCATGTAGTTGATTATTATCTATTTTTTTAACGTGCTTTCTCTTCAGTTGTAGTCCACTCGGCTGTTTTCTGATTTCGGCTGCGCTTCTTATCCGGTTTTAATGACTCTGACTCTACTATGAAGAAGGTATTAAGGCTCTTAGGTGTTTGCGGCCGCGCGAGAGGTGTTGCTTGACGGCATCGGTAGAGAGGTCGGATATTTCGGCTATCTCTTTTATGCTGTAACCTTCCATATAATATAGCAGTATTGAACTACGCTCATTTTCAGGTATGCGGCTTATGGCCAGGTATAGTTCCTGATAACGGAATGGAGTGGATGATTCGGAGGCTTGGTTATGGGCAGGAATCTCATCATACGAGACGGCAATCTTACAGGATCGCTTGTGATTGATAAATGTATTATATCCTATCCGGTATATCCATGCCTTGAATTTATCGGGATTATCAAGGCCATCGCATGAGAGATATGCCTTGATAAAAGACTCCTGTGCTATATCATCGGCGAGTGAGGAATCTCCGCAACATAGAGCCACCAGAAAACACCTGAACGCTTTCTGGGTACTCTCTACATGAGATATGAAATGCTCGCGATTCATCAGATTATTTTTCGTCTGAAAGTTGGCGACGACTTACGAAATAGACTGTAAGATAACTGAATCCGACAGCCAGTGATATACACCCGGTTATTACCGGTGCCAACGGGCAGTCAATGTTAAGACAACCTATGATAATAAGCACAATACCTATCAGTGAAAACATACATCCGCGCAGCAGACGGAGATTGAGAATATCTCTTTGCGACTTACGCGGTTTGCGCAGCGACTCTGCAAGACGGTTGGCATCAATTCCGCTACCGGATTCTATGGCTTTGATCAGAATAGTTGCGCGCTTGTTGTCTCCATTCATTTTAGTCAGGGCATTGATAAGGACAATGCCTACGGGGAGAACCACGCAGATGAAAATGGGTACTAATATCTGTTGCATAATAATTAAGTTTTTTAGTGATTACTTTATAATCAAGATTTATGACAATCCTGACATCGGGTTTTTTGAGACATCTCGTATTAAAGACACATTCCGTACGCGAAAGGTGACAAGCAATTGAGAAATATTTGCAAAACTTTAACCCAAAGCATCAAAAAATTTTATAATGCAATAGTACTCAATATTATAATCACACTCGATTAAATCAATTTTTTCAGTAAGATAGTTTCAATCAAGATTAATCAGGTTAATTCACGATTAATCATGATAAATCAGGCAAAATCAAGATAAATCAAGTATAATCATCCCTAAAATCACAACCGGCTCTTAGATAAGAGGAGGGTGCGCAATCGCTCGGGTGCGACTCCGCGACGGCACGCATAATCAGCAATTGCTTCCTCTGATATTTCCGGTATATCAAAGTATACCGCATCCGGATTTGCCAGAATCAGACCTGTGGTAGTTGCAGATGGTGATAACGCACCATTCTCTGTAAGGGATATACCCATACCGGTATAATCGAGCACCTTATCTAACTCAAACACGAGTGTCTGGTCAGGAATGGAAGGGTAACCGATCGCGGGACGGATACTGCGCGGAGTTGACAATCCCCACCACTCCTCATGGGCAACGGTATGTACCCGCTCAGTTGCGGCCTCTACAAGTCGGTCGCAAAGTGAATGATACAGGAGTGACTCATATTCAGAGAGATCAGATACCTGACTCCCCATAACCTCCTCAACGGGTACTGTAGTGACAGCAAAGCAACCTATCCAATCCCCGGCGGGAGCAATAAAATCTACGATGGAACGCTTCTTACCCACTTCACTTCTCAGCATCGGGAGAGTGACATTATCACCTATTACAATATCTTCACCCTTGACCGTAGCAGGGAGCAATGCCACTCGCGCAGCAACTTCGGCACCTGAGTCTTCCATTAACTTAAGCATTTTCTTGGCATCCTTGACAAGACGCTCTGACTCAGCCGTGGCCGTAGCACTATTATGCTTTATATGCAATTGCCAGGTATTAAGAAATGCTTTCCAGTTGATATGCGGAGCGACCTCTGCGATACATAATCTAATATCATGCACTCCGGGTTGCACAGGAGACTGGGAAGCCTTGACATGACCCGTTACCGGTGCACTCACCGCAGATTCCTTCTCTACGACTTTAGCGGAACGAGAGTGATAATCATTGCGTATACGTGTCTGCTCCTCCTTGATTTGATTACGCATGGTCATTACGCCCTCATCGGTCGGAGGTTTTGTACTTTCCTCCTCCGCGATACGACCTGCGATTACCGGGAGAAGCGCCGCGTCGCGGGTATGGAGAGTGAGTCCACTGAAGAGGGGAGCGATTTTAACAGCGGTGTGAAGTGGTGAGGTAGTAGCACCACCGACGCAAAGCACCACATCGGTAAGTCCCTCAGCCTCAAGACGCGATGCAACCTCGCACATCTCAGCGAGCGAAGGGGTTATCAATCCGCTAAGACCGAGGAAACCGGCACCTGACTCACGCACAGTATCTATAATACGCTGCGGCTCAACCATTACACCCAAATCTATAACCTCAAACCCACTGCAACGCAAAACAACGCCTACTATATTCTTACCTATATCGTGTACATCACCCTTAACCGTAGCCAGCACAAAACGTTTATTGCCCGATTTGGCATCAACAGAGGCAGAGAGTTTATTATCATCAGAGTTATGTGATACAGCCTCATTCTCAATCATAGGTGTGAGATAAGTAATGGCCTTCTTCATTACCGAAGCCGCGCGCACAACCTGCGGCAGGAACATACGCCCTGCACCAAACTCATCACCCACCCTCTGCATAGCGGCCATAAGATGATTCTTAACCACACCCATAGCCGAACCCTCACTTGCGAGAGCCTCATCAAGTAATTTCTCGAGTCCGGAATCAAGCCCTTTCTCTATCAGCGACTCAATACTCTCATTGGGAGTTACCGAGCCCGATTTACCTGCTGCAGTTTTATCTGCACCGGTTATCTTGCCCTGGGCAGCACCGGGAGTAGGGGGAGCAGCGGCTAATTTTGCCGCCTTTTTTGCTTCATCCTCACTCCTCATACGGGCTGCGATATCGAGCAACCGCGATGTAGCATTCTCATCGCGCATAAAGATAAGGTCTTCGATCACCTCGCGCAACTCATCGGGCACAGTGGTAATATCAAGCGAAGATGCCGGGTTGACAATGGCCATATCCATACCACGCAGAGCGGCATGGTGCAGAAAGACCGTGTGCATCGCCTCACGCAGTCGATTTATACCTCTGAAAGAGAACGACAGATTGCTAACCCCTCCACTAACCTTAGCACCGGGGAGATTCTGTTTAATCCAGGTTATGGCATCAAGAAAATCGAGCGCATAACGATCATGCTCCGTCATACCGGTAGCGATGGTAAGGATATTCGGGTCAAATATAATATCAGCGCCATCCCAGCCATCTGCTATTAGAAGATCGTAGGCCCGTCGGCAAATCTCTATGCGCCGTTCATAATAAGTGGCCTGACCTTTCTCATCAAAAGCCATCACAACCACCGAGGCTCCGAGTCTGCGTATTTCACGGGCATGACTCAGAAATTTCTCCTCACCCTCCTTAAGCGAGATTGAATTAACAATCGGATGACCCTGAATACGACGCAAAGCCCTGCGCACAACCTCCATATCAGATGAATCAATCATAAGCGGCAATGCAGAGGTAGCCATTTCACTACCGAGTAAAGTCACAAAGCGCTCCATCTCTTCAGGTGCATGGAGCATTCCGTCGTCCATATTGATATCAAGTATAGCGGCACCCTTCTGCACCTGATTAACAGCGATAGAGATTGCCTCGGAGGCCGCCCCCTCATTGATAAGGCGCAAAAACTTACGGCTTCCCGCCACATTGCACCTTTCCCCCACTTTCAGAAAACCGGAATTCTCATCAATATCGAGGGGTTGCAAACCCGAAAGCCGCATCACACCCGGCTTCTCCCCGGCAGGTACGCGTACCTTAACATTATCGGGTTGTTGCAACAATTCGGAAATGGCCGCTATATGAGCCGGGGTAGTACCACAGCAACCCCCTACTATATTCAGCCTCCCCTCCTTCAACTCAGGAGCGATATCCGCAGCCATCTTCTCAGGTGTCTCCGTATACAGCCCCATCTCATCAGGGAGTCCGGCATTGGGATGCATGGAGATGTAATAAGGGAGGCCTTGCAAAACTTCAAGAGACTCCTTCATACCCTCCGCTCCAAAGCCGCAATTCAGTCCTACGATAAGAGGTTTGGCGTGACGGATAGAATTAAGGAAACCGCGGAGAGTCTGACCCGAAAGGGTACGACCTGATTCGGTAAGAGTCACTGACAGCCACAGGGGTAACTGTCTGCCATGAGGTAATGTCTCGGTTAAGGCATCCTTCACACCTGCGATGGCGGCTTTAGCATTGAGGGTATCAAATATTGTCTCAAGCATCAGTATATCCACCCCGCTTCTTATCAGGGCCGATGCCTGCTCCTTATATGCCGCTGCCATAGACTCGAAATCAACTCCGGTATCAGCACCGGTAGAGATACTCAAAGAGATATTGGAAGGTCCCATGCTGCCGGCCACAAAAACCTTACGGCCGGACTCGGCAAATGCCCTGTCGGCCGCCTCACGAGCCAGACGTCCTGCGGCAAGGTTAAGACTCTCCACCATATTTTCCAGACCATAATCGCGCATGGATATGGCATTGGCATTAAAACTGTCAGTCTCAATTATATCCGCACCCGACTTGATATAATCATCATGAATCTCGGTTATCACGTCCGGACGAGTCAGCACAAGCAGATCATTAGCACCGCGCACCCGGATACCGGGACGCAGAGGCAACCTGCCGCGAAAATCCTCTTCAGCGAGGTTATAACGCTGTATCATTGTACCCATCGCACCGTCAAGGCATAACACTCTTGACTTCAGGACGTTTTCGAGATTTGACATTGGGGATTGGATTTTTATAGTTATTTATGGTGATGTTGGACTGATCTAACCTGATTTAGCCTGATTTAGCCTGATTTATCCTGATTTTGCTTGATTTATCTGGATTAATCTTGATTTATCAGTATATCTGCTCGGCTATTTTTTTTACTGAATCTGAGGCCATGAATGTGTAGAAATGCAGACCCTCGACACCGGCGTCCATCAATTCCTTACACTGAGCCACGCTCCACTCTACACCAACCTGACGCACCTCGGCATCATCCTTGCATGTGCGCAGAGCAGCGGCGAAATCTTCCGGAATATCCGAGCGGAATACACGCGGCAATACAGTAAGTTGATTCTTAAACACTATCGGTTTGATACCCGGAATAATTGGTACATTGATACCTACCTCACGACAGCGCTTTACAAAATTAAAATACTTCTGATTGTCAAAAAACATCTGGGTCACGAGATAAGAGGCTCCACCCTCCACCTTCTTCTTGGCCCAGTAAATATCAGAGTCCATATTAGGAGCCTCCTCATGCTTCTCGGGATAGCAGGCCATACCGTAACTGAATGGTGTCTCGATACCTTCAAGACGGGTACCGTCGAGCGAGATACCCTTATTAAAGAGATTGATCTGAGCCTGCAGATCAGTGGCATGCTCATGATACAACTCCGGATCCTGCTGTACGGTCTCAAGACTCTTGCAGTCTCCGCGTAGCAAAAGCAGATTGCTTATACCCAGAAAGTTAAGGTCGAGCAGCGCATACTCTGTCTCCTCCTTCGTAAAACCTTTGCAGATGATATGCGGTACAGCCGGAATACCGTATTTATTCTGTATCGCCGCCGCTATAGCCACAGTGCCCGGGCGCTTGCGTACGCTCACACGACGCAGACTGCCATCCGGCTGATCCTTATACACATACTCGCTGTGATGAGAAGTAATATTGATATACGCCGGATCAAACTCACGCAGTTTATCAATAATATTAAAGACTTTATATACACTGTTACCTTTAAGCGGGGGGAGTATCTCAAATGAGAATTTGGTGCGTCGATCACTCATAATAATGCAATTAAAGTAAGTAATGAAAATTAAACGATATTATAAAAGTAAGTAGTAATAGAATATC
>CAMWNR010000108.1 GCA_947175665.1 uncultured Porphyromonadaceae bacterium | reverse complement strand
CAACACTCGCATTCTCGGGAAGAACCTTACTTACAAGAAATACCTTGTCACGGATCCCGTCAATGGCTTTACCAACAAATTCTTCGTTGGCATACATCTCAGCCGTATCAACCATTGTCATCCCGAGGTCAATGCCGGTGAGCAGTGCCTCAGTCTCCTGTTTTCGTTTAAGAGGATTCCGCCCCATATTCCATGTTCCTTGACCAAGAGAACATATTTCGGTATTATCTGAAAATTTTATTGTTTTCATATCTTTTATCATTTTCGTATGCAAAGTTACGCCTGCGTCTACTCTTCAATGATTCACGCTTTAATTGCCTACACTATCAATATTAAGGCGATCCAATCGGGTCGCATTTATCATCGGCTCAAATATTTATGTGATCTCTCTTCTCGGAGGGTATTTGATTCTGATCACTGTTGCTGCGGATATGAGTAGTGTCAGGCAAAGTATGAGTGCCGGGGCTGACATATTTATTTTTATACTTCTCCCATCAAATATAGATGTAAAGTAAACTATAAAGTTAGTGAATAAATCTATTATTTCTGATATAAATATTATCTCATATCCGCATAAAAGTATTATCGTCTCTATTATCCCTAATATCATATATATAGGCATAAGGGGTAGCAGTATAATGTTTGTGATAAGAAATGAAGTGGGATGTGAACCGAAGTAATAGATCGTAAGCGGAGCAAGTGAGATAGTGGCAATTAAGGTTACCAATAACGATTCACATACCTTATAGACCAGAGGGTGTTCGCGTTTGCATACCGGATTAAGCGGAGTTGTAAAGATAGCCAATGATGCCACACATACAAAACTTAATTGAAAACCGATATCCAACAATCCCGCCGGCGAGAAAATCAAAATAAATGAAGCCGCAAGACATACTATGGATAATTGGTCATGTTGCCGCTCATAAATCCAGGCAATGGCTGCTAAAGTAATCATCAATGTGGCTCTCAAAGTCGAGTAATTCATACCGGTAAGAATAGTAAATAACCATAAGATGATAATGAGAACAACATATCTTAATTTTCTACCGCCAAATAACAGAAGCGGTAAAGTGATGTATAATATTGCCGAACAGAGTATGCCCGTATGTAAGCCACTCACAGCAAGAAGATGAGCCACCCCGGCATCTCTATATATAGCGATATCTTTTCGGGCTAATCCGCTTCTGTCAGCCAGAATCAGAGCCTTAAGCAGAATACGGCTATCTTCGGTGAGATTGGACCTATCTACAATCAGAGCGATTTTATCCCTTAATTTCCCGGCAAATACTCTGATATTTACATATTTTCCAACCACCACAAGGTTGTTTTTATTCTTGACAAATGCGGTGTATCCCCCATTCCAATCTTTGCCTGCTATACTGTCCGTTTGCCTGAGGTTGCATCTGAATTTGATTACATCGCCTTCTCGTAACTGTATATCAGCAGGCGTAAACAATATCATTTTGGCATTTCTGCACCTCATGATGCTTCTCTCATTTAGAGCCGTTAAAGTTTTTATTTCTACTTGATTCTGCTCCACATTTGCCTTGGAGAGATGTGATAGTACATATCCCTCAATCAGAAATTCCTTGTCAGGGTTGTATCCGGAAATAATGAAAGTTGATCTGCCATAACGTGGAGCATTGAGTAATGCCGATACCGAACCAATAGTTACAGCAATGCACAAGAGCAGGCAGTAATTAAGAATAACCGACCATCGGATAGCATAAGGGAATTTGCTTGATATGAGGATAATGCATCCTCGTGAGATTAAGATGAACGCAAAAGCAATGATGGCAATAACGTAAGGATTAAAGCAGTTACAGAATGTTATCCCTATAACAATACCGAAAAGAAATAGGATAGCGCGCATTATCTATAATTTCTTCTACGCTCTACGTCTTGGAGAGTCCTCATTTTTGCTCTTTTTGCTGCTTGAGAAGCAGTATCCTGACCCGGTTTGGCAATATCAGGTGAGTTAGATATGAGTGTATCATTTGAGACTTTTTTCGGTACTTTGGAAATTCTGCGGGCACCTAAAGAAAACTTCTGAAACCTGAAAGTATTATATTGCGTGGAATCAAAATCACTTCTAAGCAAAGCGATGCTGTCTATCCATAGCGGATAATCATTGCGGTTGATTGAGATAGCACCGAAGATACGTCTCACTGTTTTGCCTGAATCGGACAACAATTTCAAACGCAAAGATCTCTCGTTATTGAATGTTCGGTTAGTAAGAGATATGGAAGAGTCCGCATAATCTATTCCGAGTGTCAGGTCAGCCTCGACCGGAGCCGAGAGCCGCAATTTCCATTCGAGAATATCACCCTTAGCCAACTTATCAGCATTAAGATCAAAAACGTAAGAGGAAGAAGGAGAGATCGGTGAAAAATAGAAATGATTCGGCAGATTCCAGAGATTATTTTCAGAATTATCTCCGATATTTACACCTGAAACTTTAGATCTCATACCCTGCAATCTTCTCTCCACATTATCATACAGCCTATAATAGTCATCAATATTACAGGCATACCAATTATATGTCTTATCGAGGGTAGCGGAGTCTACTTTATGTTTTTTTAATACAGCCTCGCCAAGCCTGTTGCGAATACTATCCGGAAGAGTGTTTGAACCGGCACTCTGTTCGTAAGCCTCGGCAAGAGCAAGATCTACTAATAATTTCTCCATTTCAGAATCCGACAATACCCCTTCAGGCCGCTTACGGCAGCCTGATGAGAGTATTATCAGTGATAACAGAATGATGGAGAATTTTTTCATTTAATGCTTCTTGAAAATCAGATTCATAGCCTCAGTGGCCTGGCGGGAAAAGAATAAAAGTAAAAGTAAGACTCCTACAGTAATCGCTGCATCTGCGAGATTGAATATGTATTGAAAAAATTCATATTCCGAACCACCGACAGCGGGAACCCATTCGGGCCATCTGAAAGTAAATATCGGGAAATAAAGCATATCTACCACTCTCCCTTCAAACCAACCTGCATAGCCGCCGGTGGCGGGGAAAATAGTCGCTATTTCCGGCGGATACGGGTTATTGAATATCTCACCGTAAAATACACAATCGAAGATATTACCCATAGCGCCCGCTATGATCAGCGCAAACGCAGTGATAAACCCATAACCGATATTCGGCAGGTTGATAATAATCTTACGTATAGCCCATATAAAGAAGGCTACTGCGGCAATGCGTCCGAAAGTGAGAACGTACTTATTAAACCACTCTAATCCGAAAGCAAAGCCATTGTTCTCGATAAACTTAAGCCTGAACCACGGCAGAATCTCAAATTCCTCACCGAAATAAAAATGAGTCTTAACCCATATCTTGAGAGCCTGATCCGCTACAACTACCAACAGTATAATAAGAGTCGCCAGCCGGGCAAGTCTTAATACTTGTCCGGCAGGCGATTTAGAGTTATTATCCGTTTTCATTTATCTCTCTACTTTAGCATATACTTCGTAGCCGTCTATATCGAGCAGAGTGCCGTCTGAAACTTCAGGCAATAGTTCGATGCTGTCAGCCAGTACCTGAGAGGCAATATAATCGTTAAATGCCTCTACGGCCTGACGCACTACCGGTATATCGGAAAGTGTTACCTTTACGCGGTCGGAGATCTTGAAATCATTACCCTTACGGATATTCTGGATGCGGTTTACAAGTTCGCGGGCCATACCCTCATTTTTTAGATCCTGAGTCAGACTTACATCAAGAGCGACAGTAACGTTACCATCACTTCCTACGAGCCAACCGGGGATATCCTGAGGTATGATCTCAACGTCATCTGTTGTCACAACGGGAGCATCAGGAAGATTCTCAAAACAGAATTTGCCCTCCTTCTCAAGTTCGGCAATCTCCTTCTGACTCATTTCAGTAATGGCCTTACCGAGCATCTTCATTATTTTACCATATTTCGGGCCGAGTTTCTTAAAGTCAGCCTTCACACGCTTTACAAGTCCACTCTCTTCGTTATCAACGATATTGATATTCTTGACGTTAACCTCTGTAGCCACAAGATCCTTAATTGCTTCGACATCTGCTTTTTGCTCAGCATCCATGACGGGAATCAGAAGAGTAGCGAGAGGTTGACGCACTTTGAGGTCTACTTTGCGGCGCAAGGCAAGCACATTAGAAGTGATAATCTGAGCCAGACGCATACGCTCTTCGAGACGCGGATCAGATAAAGCCTCATCGTACTCAGGGAAGAACTCAAGGTGTACTGATGCAAAACCGTTATCCTCACGAGCAGGGGCGGTAAGATCCAGCCACAATCTGTCGGCAAAGAACGGAGAGAAGGGTGCCATGAGTTTTGCTACAGTGACCAGACACTTATAGAGAGTCTGATAAGCGGCCAGTTTATCATCTGTCATACCGCGACCCCAGAAGCGCTTACGGTTAAGTCTTACATACCAGTTAGAGAGATTGTCACCTACAAACTCCTCGACTGCACGAGCCGCACGAGTCGGTTCGTAATCTTCAAGTGCGCTCTCTACCTCTTTGGTAAGAGTATTGAGCAACGAGAGAATCCAGCGGTCTATTTCAGGACGATCCTCAACCGGAACCTGTTTCTCATCACCTGTAAATCCGTCCAGGTTGGCGTACTGAGCGAAAAATTTGTAAGTATTATAGATAGTAGAGAAGAGTTTTCTACTTACTTCAGCCACACCCTCTTCGTCATACTTCAGGTTATCCCAGGGCTGAGAATTTGAAATCATGTACCAGCGAACCGGGTCAGATCCGAATCGCTCGATATTGTCAAACGGGTCGATCGCATTACCGAGACGTTTTGACATCTTGGCTCCTTTCTTATCGAGTACAAGACCATTGGATATAACGGTCTTATAAGAGATAGTGTCAAATACCATACCTGCAATGGCATGTAGAGTGAAGAACCAGCCGCGGGTCTGGTCGACACCTTCGGCGATGAAATCAGCAGGATAAACTTCTCCTGAATCCAATGCCTCCTTATTTTCAAACGGATAATGTATCTGAGCGTATGGCATTGCACCTGAGTCAAACCAGACATCGATAAGATCTGATTCACGTTTCATCGGCTTGCCGGACGCACTCACAAGAATTATATCGTCGACATACGGACGATGGAGGTCGATCTTGTTGTAATTCACCTTAGAGTAATCACCGGGTATAAATCCTTTATCCTTAAGGGGATTGGAAGCCATCACTCCGGCTGCTACACTCTTTTCTATCTCATTATAGAGTTCTTGGTAAGATGAAATAATTATTTCCTCCTTACCATCTTCAGTGCGCCATATCGGGAGCGGGGTACCCCAGTAACGCGAACGGGAGAGGTTCCAATCCTGAAGATTTTCGAGCCATTTGCCGAAACGACCTGAACCAGTAGAAGCCGGTTTCCATTTTATTGTCTCGTTGAGTTGGATAAGGCGATCGCGTGACGCGGTAGTGCGTATAAACCAACTGTCAAGCGGATAATAGAGCACCGGTTTGTCAGTACGCCAGCAGTGCGGATAGTTATGCACATGCTTTTCTATACGGAATACCAGGCCCTCCTGCTTGAGTTGCATGCAGATACGTATATCAAGATTTTCATCTTTTGTGGCAGCCTCTTCGTCAAACTTACCATTCTGATTATATTTGGGATCATAATGATTCTTGACATATTCACCGGCATGCTCCTTATACTCCTCAACGTTTACACATTTTTCGATAAACTCGGGGGCGCACTCATCAAGAGGGTAATATTTACCCTGCAAGTCAACCATAGGTCTGGGCTCCCCTCTCTTATTGATTATGAAGAGCGAGGGGATGTCTGCGGCTTTCGCTACCTTAGCATCGTCAGCACCAAAAGTCGGGGCGATATGTACTATGCCGGTACCGTCTTCGGTAGTAACATAGTCACCCGGGATAACGCGAAATGCACAGTCTGCCAATTCTACAAATCGGTCATTGCCGGCCTCAAAGCATTTTTCAGGATGTGCTGCGGCTTCATTCTTGACATAATCTGCAGAATGCTCATCAACTTTCTCGCAAGGTTTAACCCACGGGAGGAGTTGCTCATAGTGCATACCTACCAGATCAGTACCTTTCCATTTACCTACGATAGTATATGGAATAACTTTATCACCTTTGGAATAATCCGCCAGAGGAGCGTCTTTACCTTCAGGTTTAAAATAAGAGTTTACCAGCACTTCAGCCATCACAGCAGTGATAGGTTGGCCTGTATAAGGATTGTATGTGCGAACTGCAACGTAATCAATTTTCGGTCCTACACACAGAGCGGTGTTTGAAGGGAGAGTCCAAGGTGTGGTAGTCCAAGCCATGAAGTATGGTTCACCCCATCCTGTCATCTCTTCTTTAGGGTCAGCAATCCGGAAGAGAGCGGTAGCAGTTGTATCCTTCACGTCACGATAGCAACCGGGCTGATTAAGTTCGTGAGTTGAAAGACCGGTGCCCGCAGCCGGAGAGTAAGGCTGAATAGTATAACCTTTAAAAAGATAACCCTTTTTGTAGAGTTGACCCAATAGCCACCACAATGTCTCGATATATGCATTGTCGTAAGTGATATAAGGATTCTCGAGATCAACCCAATAGCCCATTTTGCGGGTGAGGTCGGTCCACTCCTTGGTATACTTCATAACTTCGCGTCGACAAGCGGCATTATACTCGTCTACGCTGATTTTCTTACCAATATCCTCTTTGGTTATACCTAAGGTCTTCTCTACACCAAGTTCTACAGG
>CAMWNR010000107.1 GCA_947175665.1 uncultured Porphyromonadaceae bacterium | reverse complement strand
TCTCTGCTGTTGGCTATATCACCTACTCTCGGTTTCCCTACCGAGGGTACACCCTTCTGCTTCTTATTTTTATCCTCCTTCTTTTCGGGCGATACGGCACTTGATTCCAACTGTTTAAGCACCTGATCCGCCCGTTTTACTATGGATGGTGGCATACCGGCCAGTTTGGCGACATGTATACCGAAACTATGCTCCGAACCACCCTTTTTGAGTTTGCGCAGAAATACCACCTTGCCGTCAAGTTCCTGAACCGATACATTATAATTGATAATGCGACGGAAGGATTTCTCCATCTCGTTGAGTTCGTGGTAATGTGTGGCAAAGAGCGTTTTGGGGCGCATCCTCCCGTTCTCGTGAATATGCTCCACTATGGCCCATGCTATCGAGATACCGTCGTAGGTAGATGTACCGCGCCCCAACTCATCAAAAAGTATCAGGGAGCGCGGGGTCATATTGTTAAGTATAGCAGCCGCCTCATTCATCTCAACCATAAATGTTGACTCACCCCCGGCGATATTATCAGAGGCTCCCACACGGGTCATTATCTTATCTACAATACCTATCTCGGCACTCTCAGCGGGTACAAAACTCCCTGTTTGTGCCAACAGGGTTATAAGCGCTGTCTGGCGCAGAAGTGCTGATTTACCACTCATATTAGGACCGGTAATCATCATAATCTGCTGATTATCACAGTCGAGCGAGACACTATTGGCCACATAACTCTCACCGGGGGGGAGATTGCGCTCTATCACCGGATGGCGCCCATTGACAATTTTGATCCCGGTTGAGTCATTTACCACGGGCCTTACATAATTAAAGGCTTCGGCTGTATCGGCCATAGATAGCAGGCAGTCGAGTGTGGAGATAAGATAGGCATTGCGCATCAGGGGTGCGATCCGGGCGTTGATATCGTCAAGAAGAGACTCGAATATGCGGCTTTGCAATACATCTATCTTGTCTTGCGCGCCCAATATCGTATCTTCCAACTCTTTAAGTTGAGGAGTGATATATCTCTCGGCCCCTACGAGTGTCTGACGCCGTATCCAATGTTCTGGCACTTTATCCTTATGGGTATTGGTGACATGAAAGAAGTAGCCGTGTACATTATTATAACTCAATTTGAGCGACGGTATACCGGTATTGGCACTCTCTTCGGCCAGAATTTTATCAAGTGCTTCCTTGCTGTGACTGCATATATAGCGTACCCTATCCAACTCCTCATCTATCCCGGGGGCAATATAATTACCTTTACACGCGGCCGGGGCATCGGGGATGATTGTACGGTTTATAAGCGATGAGAGGTCTTCCATATCGGTCAATCCCCGATATATCTCCTGCAGAATCGGCACCTCATTATCGGCAAGGGTATTTTTCGCGTGGTCTGCATTTACTATAGCCGTCATCAACTGGCGCATAGCCCGCGGACTTATCCTGCGGGTGGATACCCGGGCGGCCAGGCGCTCCAGATCACCGATATGGCGCAGGGCTTCGGTAAGATTCTCGCGGAGCATCGGCTTGCGGAAAAACTCCTCCACACCCTCCTGACGCTTTCGGATTCTCTCTGCATCGAGCAGGGGGAAACCGAGCCAGTTGGCGAGTTTGCGTCCTCCCATCGGAGTGACTGTATGGTCTATGATATTGAGCAGGGATTTCCCATCGGGATTACGCGATACGATAATCTCCAGATTATCATGTGTAAACTTATCCAGATACATAAATACCGAGGAGTCAATACGCCTCAACGAGGTAATATGCGATGTGAGATTATGATGAGTGAAATCAAGATAATGGAGTATCGACCCGGCAGCGATAACAGCGCTCGGGAGATCTTCCACACCAAACCCCTTAAGAGAATCAGTGGCAAAATGACGCAGCAACCTCTCGGTAGCGGCATCAGTGGTATATATCCAGTCTTCCTGTTCGGTAAAGAGGATTTTTTGCGATGAGAGGGAGGGGAGTAACGTTTCACATTCTCGCCTTGTACCCCGCATACGCAGGATCTCCTTGGGAGAAATGGTGGAGACCAGTTTCTCTATAAAATCCCCCTTACCTTGCGCGCAGAGGAATTCACCTGTAGAGAGATCCAGAAAGGCTATACCTACCAAACTCTCCTTAGGCGCCCCGACCGGAATATATAAAGCGGCAAGAAAATTATTCTCTTTGGGTGCCAATGTGGAGTCATTCAGATTCACACCGGGAGTAATGAGTTCGGTGATACCCCGCTTCACAAGTTTTTTGGTGAGTTTCGGATCTTCCAATTGCTCGCATATCGCCACTCTGCGCCCGGCGCGCACCAGTTTGGGGAGATAAGTGTCAAGGGCATGATGCGGAAAACCGGCTAACTCAACCGACGTAGCAGAGCCGTTACCCCTGCGGGTGAGGGTAATACCGAGTATTTCGCTCGCAGCGATAGCATCATCAGAAAAAGTCTCGTAAAAATCACCTACCCGGAAAAGGAGAATAGCATCGGGATGCTTCTTCTTCATTTCCGCATATTGCTTCATCAGAGGGGTTTCTGCCATTTTTTTAAGAGATTAGATAGTAGGGGTCAGGAAAGAGTCGGGGTCAGGAGAGTTTAGGGAGGGGTATAAGCGATAACATCCATGTCGACATGGCTACATATATCAGCAAGCCCACTACATCGTTGGTAATCTGGATAAAGGGTCCGGTAGCCAATGCGGGATTTATCTTAAGTTTTTCGAGAGTAAGAGGCACAAGCGTACCAAACACGGTGGCAAATATCACCACACAGAACAGCGATGCCGCCACAGCAAATGCCACCGCATAATAATGCGGCTGAGTAATAAGTACGTATGCCAGCACCACACCGGAAATAACTATGGCGTTCATAAGCGCTACGATTACCTCACGCCCTATCTGCCGGCCGGCATTACGCAGTTCGAGTTTACCATTGGCCAGACCCTGCACCACAATCGCCGAGGCCTGCACACCCACATTACCGCCGGTACCGCCGATAAGGGGGATAAAGATAGCCAGCACCGTCACAGCCGCTATCTGTTGCTCGAAGCCGGTAAGAATCACCGAGTTCAGTATGCCGCCGATAATACCTATCAGCAACCAGGGGAGGCGCGCCTTGGTCTGGGCGAAGACAGAGTCGTCGGCATCAATATCGCTCGAGATACCTGAGGCGAGTTGATAGTCTCGTTCGCTCTGCTCACGCACCTCATCCATCACGTCATCGACTGTGATCTGACCTACCAACCGACCTATGCTGTCGATAACCGGCATCGCTACGAGGTCGTACTTCTCGAAGTCGATCGCTACATCCTCGATCGGAGTATCAGTACGTACCGATACCGGATTGCTCTCCATCACATGCTTGATCTTGGAGACACTGGGGTGGGTGACCATCTTCTTAAGCGGCAATACACCTTTGAGTCTGTTGTCATCATCTACCACATACACATAGTAGATGTCATCCAGATCCTCAGCCTGGCGGCGCATCTCCTTGATACATTCGGGCATCGACATATTCTCGTTGACCTCGATATACTCGGTACCCATCAGACCGCCTGCCGTATCTTCGTCATATTGCAGCAGGTCTACAATATCGCCGGCCTGCTCCATATCGTCGATATGCTGTATTACCTCCTCGCGATCCTCCTTATCGAGTTCCTGAATCAGATCGACCGCATCGTCAGTATCGAGCAAATCTATAAAGTGGCCTATCTGCTCCGGATCCATCCCTTCGAGAAGTTTCTTACGGTCCTCCTCATCGAGTTCCATCAATACATCGGCCTTCTTCTCATTATCTTCTATAAGATTAAAAAGCCACTCCGCATCTTTAAGATTCAGAGAGTCAAACAGTTCGGCTATATCCGCCGGATGCAGTTCGCGTATCTCGCGACGCGCTCCCGCCTCATCTCGATTATCTATGAGGTGTTCGATTTGCTCAATTTTCTCTTCGGTAATCTCTTTCATTATCTTCTTTTTACGTATATGAGTGACACACCTGTATCACTTGGTTTCATACCACCGGTATATCACAGGGTATATCTATCGGATCAATAGTGGAAACTTGAGCCTCCGAGAAATTCCCTCAGCAGCGAAGTAGAGGGTATCTGATCAGAGGGTATCGGCTCGAAGAAAGAGAGGAATTTCAATAAGCGGTACGCTTCGGCATAGAGAGGGGAGGTATGAGGCACCCTGCGCAGGAGGGGTTCGGCATAATCCTTCATCACTCCCAACTCGAATATAAGTGAGGAGTTGAAGGTGGCATCGGCATTCTCCTGAAACGGGAAAATCCATTTTTCCTCACCTCGGCGCACACTTGGCCAGCGGCGTATGGTCTCCAGAGCAGAGGTATGGCGATATTTATGATCGCGCACTATGCGACGCAGCAGTCGGTTGTCGGTGGTGGATATCCAGTTATGATCATCTATATTAAGTGATGTCAGAGCCGATATGTAGACTTTAAAAATATCATCGTCCGGCAGAGCACGGGTAAGTTCGGGATTCAGACCATGTATACCCTCTATAAGCAGCACCTCATCGTGTCCCAGCGACAAGGGGCGTTCGCGCTCCACACGCTGTCCGAGTTCGAAGGAATATGTGGGGAGATTAATCGTTTCACCCTCTATAAGACGCCTTAGGTCGGAGTTGAGGCGATCCAGATCGAGCGCATACAGCGATTCGTAATCATAGTCGCCCGTTTCATCTTTGGGGGTGTTCTCGCGATTCACAAAATAATCATCGAGCGAGATCATCTTCGGAGTCTTGAGATTAGTCATCAGTTGGATTGCAAGACGCTTGGTAGTGGTAGTCTTGCCCGAAGATGAGGGACCGGCAAGCAGCACTACCCGCGCCCCACCCTCCTCATTGCGGCGGGTGATGCTATCGGCTATCGAGGCTATATGCTTCTCATGCATCGCCTCGGCAACATTAATAAGTTCGGGAGTACGGCGATTCTGAACCACCTCATTCAGTTCGCCGATATTGCTTACCTTGATGGTGCGGTTAAGTCGCAGATAGCGTCGGTATGCTTCGAGCATCTTATCTTGCGTTACCGGAGAGCGCGGCACATCGTGATTTACAGGATCAGGACCCATCAGCAGGAAGCCGTCATGATAAGGTACAAGATCGAAAACCTTGATAAAACCGGTAGAGGGAGCCAAGGGTGTATAGTAACTGTCGGCCACCCCGTCGAGAGTATAATAGGGTGTATAGAGATTGCCGATGGTCTCGAGCAGTTTTACCTTGGAGTCAAGATGCTGGCTGCGATAGATTTCGGCCACTTCATCCGAGGGTTGCTCTTTGGCCACAAACGGGAGATTACTGTTTACCAGGTCGCGCATGGTATCTCGGATAGTGCCGAGCAGGTCGGCCGAGGGTACGATATTGCGATCTTCAGCATCCGAGAGATGACACAGGTATCCACCGGAAATGGAATGCTCGATACGGAGGCGCACCTCAGGCATCACAGATACAAAGGCGCGATAAAGGAGCATACACAACGACTTCACATATACTCTCTGACCAGCCGGTGAATTAAAATCCAAAAACTCAATGCGCTTGGGCGCATAGATGGTATAAGATAACCCTTCGGTCTTATTATTGACGTAAGCACAAATCGGGGTAAACGGGAGATCACTCCCCAGACGCACGGCAAGTTGCAGGAGCGACAGCCCACCTTCTACATTATAATCCTTACCATTATTGACACAAAAAATCTTGATCATAACACCACGCTACGAGGTAAAACAGGGAAAAAACGGGAGAGTAACGGATAAAACCACACAAATTTAACAAAAAATATGAAGAAAATCGAAAAAAATTTGGTTGATTTAAAAAAGTTGTTTAACTTTGCACCTGCAAAATGCCACTTGCGAGTAGGCAGTTGCGATAAGTGGCCCATTCGTCTATCGGTTAGGACGAGAGATTTTCATTCTCTAAAGAGCAGTTCGACTCTGCTATGGGCTACCAATATTAACAAAACACTACGACAAAGAATCAATTTTTAAGATGGCAAATCATAAATCATCATTAAAAAGAATTCGCCAGGCGGAAAAAAGAAGACTTGAAAACCGCTACTGGGCAAAGACTGCTCGCAACGCTGTTCGCAACGTTCGCAAGTTGACAGATAAGGCAGAAGCAACTGCCGCATACAATAAGGTAAGCGCTCTTCTCCAGCGCCTCGGTCGCAAAAATGTGATCTCTAAGAATAAGGCTGCTAATCTTTGCAGCGGTATGATGCATCACATCAACAACCTCGACTAATACAGAAGATAGTAATATCTTTCTATAATAAAAGAGACATTAACTTCGCGGAGATTCCGCATCGCCTTCGGGCGATGATTTCAGGCACTAACTTCGGAAGTTAATCAAGGCCGGCCCATTCGTCTATCGGTTAGGACGAGAGATTTTCATTCTCTAAAGAGCAGTTCGACTCTGCTATGGGCTACTTCCCCAAATCCATCCTATCCCCTGAGGTCGGTAGTCCCCCCGGACTATCGGCCTCAACTTTTTACGCCCTCCCGTTAAGAAGTACGGCTAACGCCACGTAAACAACCCGCAAACACTATCGGCGTTATAAGGGGTCAAGCCCAAAAGTCCGTTAAAGTGTTAAAAACTTATGTTGAATCTTATTACGACACATGCGCTGGTTTATATATAGTTGTAGGAGCGTAATATATCACAGGTTTTTTCGAATTTTATGATTGGAACTTTAGGAATATTTGGGGTACGGAACTGTTTCATTAATGCCTGTGGCATTAATGTTTGGCACGGAATATACGGAATTTCACGG
>CAMWNR010000106.1 GCA_947175665.1 uncultured Porphyromonadaceae bacterium | reverse complement strand
AACTTATTCTCTCTTATATCGCGGCCATTTGCATATTAATATGCACAGTATGTGATGGCTTGATGATTAGCGAGAAGTTTTAAAGAATGTCAGGGTGGATAATCTGCCGGTTACAGACCTAATCGGTCATAAATAAAAAAGGGTTATTATAAAACCGAATGTGGAAGTAAGTCTCAAAATCCGGCCGGATTATACTATAGGCTCATGGACTATAGATAAAAGTGAAAAATTTCGGATTAAATAAAAAAGAATAATTTAAACGAATTCAGATCAAATAAGGTTTTGGAAAATAAGGGAGGGAGAGAGAAAATGTCTGATAAAATCTTCAGAAAAGGCTCCAAAGCACTTTTGAAATGAAGTCAAGAATTATTACCTTACGATAATAATATATAAGTTTAAGTAAGTAATGAAAATTAAACGATATTATAAAAGTAAGTAATAATAGAATATCCTGTGTAATAAAACTTAATCTTTTTGGCTAATTTCCAATTGTCGGTCAGTCAGATACAAAGTATCTTCCTTCCCTCCGCATGGAAATTATCTCAAAAATATTGAAGTTTTATATACACATTAATTTTAATTACTTACTTAAAGGTAATCAGATACAAATGATTATCGCGTTATGAAAATATTAAAACAAGCGTATAATCAGTTGCAGAAATGCGGGAGGGGGTATAATTGATGTAACCGCACCGAGTCCCGATTGTGGTGCAAAGATAATGCAAAGTTGAGAAATTGCAAAATATTTATTGCAAAAAGGAGAAAAACCGTGGGGTCTAAAATTTTCGTCTTATTCTCCAGACCTCGGTGATATCATCGTAAATCAGGTCTGTGCCGGCGCGTCTGATGCCGGGTATCCATATCGGTTGACCGCTATGTTTATTGGTAAGTATTTTGATTTTATCTCTGGCGGCCAGAGGTACACGAGCCTCTTTGAGGATGTCGCTGATGAGTTTTGATTTCCCCTTGCCTGTGCTGACTTCTTTTTCTCTTCCCGGGAAAAGTCTTATTCTGTCTCCACGTTTAGGTAAAGCCCAGTAATAATTGTCAGGATGAGCAGGGAGCCATACTTCATTATTATCCGATTTGAAAACAGATGCTCTATCAGCCTCGGAAATATCAGCATAATGGGTTATCTCGAAATCTTCAAAACCATCCTCGGTCATATCGGTAGAGAGGAAATTACCTCCGGTATCTTCTATACGCAGTTCGGTATTTGAAGCGATTAAGGAATAAGATGAGGCATCTTTATCTTGTCCGTTTGCGAGATTCCACCTCTGACCGTGAATGTCGTCACTCTTAATTACCCTTAGAATCTCTTCGGCCACATCGGTAGAACCACCGTAACGTGAGATCCATCTATATATTAAGGTGAGAGGGGAGGGGTAGTGCAATATTTGATCTATAGTCAATTGCCGGGGGGATGTGTCCAAGATCTCCTTAAGAGATGCCTCAATAATTTTATTCTCCTCAGAAAGCAGATGTATCGACCGTGTGA
The DNA here is from genome assembly GCA_947175665.1 of uncultured Porphyromonadaceae bacterium. Taxonomy (GTDB): domain Bacteria; phylum Bacteroidota; class Bacteroidia; order Bacteroidales; family Muribaculaceae; genus Lepagella. Next base: position 5,278 of record CAMWNR010000106.1, on the reverse strand, counting down.
TACTTTTTGCCGCCCCCGGCCACTTCTCGCCTATCAGTGGCAAGACTTTATTGCGTATGAAATTTCTCCGGTAATCGGAATCCTGGTTGGTAGAATCTTCGACATGGCTCACACCAGATAAGTCAAGTAAGTTCTGTATGGTAGCACGTGTATAACCGAGCAGCGGGCGCAAAACTCTGCCATCATCAAAAGGCATCGCTTTAAGCCCTCTCACCCCCGAACCACGCAAAAGATTCAACAGTAAAGTCTCCACATTATCATCTGCGTTATGACCGGTAGCGATTCTGTCAAATCTGTGAGTCAGCATCAGGTTATGCCACCACTCATGGCGTAATTCCCGGGCCCCCATCTCGATAGAAACCCCATTGCGATGACAATAATCTAATGTATCAAACTCCTTGATAAAAGCAGTGATATTAGGGAGGGAATAAGACTCAACAAGATTTTCTACAAATTTCTGATCACGAATGCTCTCCTCACCCCGCAGATGGAAATTAGCATGACTTATGCCGAGATTAAAATCCGGAGATACCCGCGCTATCTCCCGCATAAGTAAGAAGAGGAGAGTACTGTCTGCCCCTCCGCTCAGGCCTATAAGCACTGAGTGAATATCATTTTTATTCAGATACAGGTTTAATTCAGAAACTAAATCTGAAAATTTTATATTTTTATTAATCAGAGAGTTATTGAGATGTTGAGTCATTGCGATCAAAAAATATATGATAAAGATAAAAAAAAGTGAAAACATCCACAACTTTTATAGACCAAACTTTGTTATACGACTGCAAGGTTATATTTGGTGACTATATATGCGATAGACATCAATAATCTAAAAAAATTTAAAATTAATCTAACAGAAAATAAAAAGAAATTATGGCAAAACAATGGATCTGCACAATTTGCGGTTACATCGCTGAAGGAGAAACTGCACCTGAAAAGTGTCCTCAGTGTGGTGCTCCCCAATCTAAGTTTAAAGAACTTAATCAGGATGAACTCCTTAAGTTTGTTACTGAGCATGAGATCGGTGTAGCCAAAGATGTAGATGATGAGATGAAAAAAGACCTCAACAATCACTTCCTCGGAGAGTGTACAGAAGTAGGTATGTATCTCGCTATGTCACGTCAGGCAGACCGCGAAGGTTATCCCGAAGTAGCGGATGCATTCAAGCGTTATGCATGGGAAGAAGCAGAACATGCTGCAAAATTTGCAGAACTTCTCGGTGATATGGTATGGGATACCAAGACCAACCTCGAAAAGCGTATGCACGCTGAGGCCGGTGCTAATGAAGATAAAATGCGTATTGCAAAGAATGCCAAGGCTCAGAATCTTGACGCTATCCACGATACAGTACACGAGATGGCAAAAGATGAAGCGCGTCACGGTCGCGGCTTCTACGGGCTTTATCAGCGTTTCTTCGGCAAGTAAAAAAGACTGCCGGAACAGATATATCAAAACAGACTTAGATAGATATATAAATCAAGGGGTCATGCCATTTACCGGCATGACCCCTTTCCTTTTTTATGCAAGACAGGTGTGTTATTTATTGCAACATTATCTATGGGAATTGCCACCTGAACAACAAAGTTTCCCATACCGGAAAAACCGGTATGGGAGTGGGGAAGAATTATAGACGGATTTTTTTGTTGCCTGTCAGGTAAATGCCCGGGGGGAGGGGATTGTTTCGGAGGGATTGCAGATTCTCGCGCAGGCGGATACCCTGAAGGTTGTAGATACCTGTGTCGGAATCAGTGGAGTCATAAATAATCTCAGCAACATCTGTTATATCCCCCTCGGCGTGATTGCCATATACCTCAAATTCGCGTATACTTGTACCATACTGTGTAGATCGCTTCTCTCCGATCAATCGTATGAAACGAGCCGATGTGTTTTCAGGTACAGTGAAATCATCCAGTCGGCAGTCATTGCCTATTTCGGGATTACTCCAACCGGTGCGAGTAAACAAGGTATTGAAATCCACGCCATTATCAGAGATGTCAACAGTGTAATGAGTAGCGTATGCTATAGCGTCCCAATAGATTTTTATTTCGGAAAGAAGATACTTGCGCCCGAGATCTATCAGGATGTTCTCACCGTCAAAAAACTGACTGCCCCAGCGGGTAGAGTAATCTCCGTCTACGGCCATTGGAGCGGTGAGTCCGCCATTTTCGGCCGATGAAGATACAGCATCCTTACCGAGAGCAAGATTAGCGCCTACGATATTAATAAACTGGAGATTACACTTGGCAGCGCCATCGTTAAGAGAGAGAGTAAAATTGCCTGTGAGGTCAGTGTGGAATATTCCGGATACCACATCATACCATGCCCGGTCAGAGGTTATCTGCTCGCCGGTATCTGTATCTGTGATAGTGACAGTGAGGTTGGAATCATCAAGGGTGTATATACCCCCAAACTGATTTTTAGCCTCTACAGCGATATGCAGATCTTCACCGCAGATACCGATAGTGGCATCCGGTGAGAGTGTGATCGATGCCATACGGACACCCTCGTTGATAAATATAGGTGTACTGCTGCGGTATTCGCCATATTTAGCGGTAAGATTATAAAGTCCATATCCCAGAGGTGTAAAGGTATTGCCGTCAAATCGAGCCTCCTTATCGGCAGACCACACGACATCAATATCGCGGCTGTCACCATTTCTGTAGAAAACTACCGGACGCAGAGCGATCTCCTCACCCTGATTGCCCACCTCGGGAGTACCGGCATCTATACCGGCAATCGAAGAGTCATCACCTGCGAGCGACATACCTCTTACCTCCATTTCGTAGATAGAATAACCGTAAGGTGTAGAGCGGGTCAATCCCTTAAGGCGGAGGTAGCGGCCCGAAGCATTGATATTAGAGGCTACATTGCCTGAGCGCGTATTGCCGATTACTTCTGATACGGTCTGCCAACTCTGCTCAGCAGGTATGCTGTACTTCTTGGTGTCACCTGCATAATTTCCTGTATACTCAACGAGAGGCGCATCAGCCGGAGCAACCTGAAAAATGTAATCTTTGCCGAATGCCGCTTCCCAGTTTACAGTGGCCACTGTGAGATAATACTCCTCGCCGAGATCAAGCATAATCCACTCATTATCGTTGTGGGCGCTACCCCAGCGCGAACCGCTATCTCCATCATTGACATTAGATGTAGGAGTACCCACATTCTCTTCGCTCGAAGATATAGCCTTCGCGCTTTTCGCCACATCCGGAAGAGTGGGGAGGATTACAATGGTCTCGCTCACCAACGGTGCGCTCATATCATCCTCACCGTACGCCAGAAGTTGGAATCGGCCCGGAGTATCAGCCAAGAAATCAGAATCAATCTCCTCAGAGACTTCACCATTGGTAAGAACCCATTTATTGATATCAATATCCGAAATTACACCATACTGATCTTTCCCGGCAACCGAGAGATGCAGCAGAGTCCCCTTCTCTATAAACTGAGGTATGCCATTGATGATATAATCCTCAATAACGGGGAGATGATTGATGCTGACCGTTACCGTTGTGGTAAGATCTCCCGAATTTACAATTATCACCTCCTGGCTACCGAGTGGTGCCGAAGGGTTAACCGATACGGTACCGTCAGCAGATATTTTGAGATATTTCCCCTCAGAAGAGAATACCGGTTTAGCCGCGCCGGCAGCATGCGCACCATACTGGTCGAATACCTCTACCGTCAGATCGGCTTCCGCACCCGGAGGGATAATACCGTTGTAGGGCAGAGTTGCCGAGAGGGATGCAGGTACGGCCGGTGAGGTAAACGGTGTGAGTTTTTTAGCAGGAGCCAACACCGAATATACTTTCACCCCATTGCGGAAGAAATTAACCTCCTTATCAATATCTTCAGGGTTATACACCATATATGTATACTTCCCATCCTTAACATAAGCCGAAGCGGTAGGGGTATCGGCAGAAACAGAAAAATCTATATCACCATAGGTAAGATGATGGTGTATCAGATAATAGGAGATATGGCCGGTAGATATCGCTGTGGCGATATGACGGTTTTCCTTAAGTGCGCGATCGAATATCTCAGCAGCCTCGGCAGGACGTGAACGTTGCATATAAGCGAGAGTAACATTACCCCAATCGTTGTCGGCAAGAGGCTCTATAATATCACCCGAAGCGGAATTGACTGTAGAGGTAAACCACTCATGAGAGAAATCGCTGTTAGCGCCCGACATCATATCCTGATATGCCCAATCTACAAAGTCATTATCCCAAGAGAGGTAATCGAGAGCAGGAGAGACCGGCATCCATTGTATACCGTGCATAAAGAGAGGATCACCGCCAAACCAGGTCCACCATCCTATACCCTTACCGGTAATATTAGAGTTATACGCATATTTATACTGCGTATAATCGTAATTGCCGTTGCGGTCATTTTTACCGGCCCATGCTTTGCGGCCACCATCATTAGCGGGGCGGGGAGAATCCACATCAAACCAGTATTCGCGTGTGGCTCTCGCCTCGGTATTCCACCCCCATATACCTGCGTCACGCATCTCCTTATCATTGAGAGCCACGCCCAAAAGATACATACCACCCCAGGATTGCATCGCTTCGGATGTAGACTCCTGGCCGTTGCCGTTATCATTGCCGCCATCACCCATGCCGCCTGCCCACGAGTGTCCGCACCAGGGGTCGAGCGTGCGCATAAACGGGAATCTGTTGTCATTGCGGTCATAATTAGCGTAATCCTTGGCGATAAGGGTAAGAATCTCACCGTAATCAGCGGCAAACTGCGGGTCCTCCATGCAGAGCAGAGCAGCCGCGTAGGTAAAGTATCCGTAATGGAAATGATGATCATTAAATGCATCGGAATCATACGACACATTAAAGCCCAGCATAGAGCCCCACCGCGGGTAATAACTGAAGAAAAACTCATCTTCACCGGGGGTGTAGGTAAGCCAGTTTACAAAGGTCTCTTTAAGTTTATCCTTGCTTGACTGATAAGCCTCGATATTGCCGGTACTCTTGGCAAAAGTCATATTAAGAGCCATCTGCACCAAACCCTTACCACCCCAGTAAGTGTCAGCGCCAAAAGTCCCTTTTGCAGCATAATTATCGGTCAGCATTTTCATGACCTCGGATCTGAAACCTGATGCAGAGGTCAGATTCTCCTCAGGGGCCACATAATAGGGAAGCATACCGCTGAAAGTATATGCAAACCTGAAAGAACCGCTCTCGGAGGCATACATCTTCATCAATCCGCGCGGGGTAGAATAAGAAGTTTCTCCAAGAGTTGCCGGCATACGTGATGAGTACTTATA
>CAMWNR010000105.1 GCA_947175665.1 uncultured Porphyromonadaceae bacterium | reverse complement strand
CCCCTAACACTTAATCACTAATACTTAATACTTAATACCTAATACTTAATACTTAATACTTAATACTTAATACTTAATACTTAATACTCATCCCTTAACCAAAAATCCTTTGGCAGCAAGCAGGGGTTTCAGGAGTTCGCGGCAATCTCCCTGTATCAGAATTTCGCCGCCGCGTGCCGACCCGCCTCTACCGAGACGTTTCTTAAGCATAGTCGCGAGTTTCTCACACTCCTCATCCTCACTTCCATCTTGCGCAAACCCCTCGATGATAGTAGCCGGTTTACCACCTCTACCCTTTTTCTCATAAAAGAGGCGAAGCACTCGTTTCCCATCAGGGGTACTCTTGGATGCGGTATTGTCATCGGTAGCAGCCACAGACTCATCCCCCTGCGGGAGATCAGCATTATCGAGAAGAGAAGCGAGAGAATCTTTCCAATCCATAGACATAGTAATAAGAGCAATTCCGGCAGAACGCAAGACATACGGGAGTACCGTGTGTCTTGCTCCTGCCGGAACAATAATCAAAAAGTTAAATATTACTTGCCGAGTGAATCAGCGGGTTTGAATTTGCAAACTTTACGTGCTGCAATTTTAATCTGCTCCTTAGTGCGGGGATTGATACCCATACGTTCCGGTTTCTCAACCATGCTGAAAGTACCGAAACCGAGGAGTTGAACCTTGTCGTCATTAACGAGAGCCTGAGCGATAGATTCGAGAACTGCGTCTACAGCAGCCTTGGCCTCAGTCTTGTTAAGACTTGCTTTAGCAGCAACTTCATTGATAAGATCTGTCTTGTTCATAATTATATTATTTAAATAATGTATAAATTCTTGGAAAAAATCGGAAAACCGACGCGGCACATTAAATCGAGGTGCCGTAAGGCACTCGGACTCTCCGCAAATTACGTAATTAGCGCGGGAGCCGAGAGTGCAGGTCACCCGGAGGGTGGTGCACGGTGCCGGTAGGCACTCGGACTCTCCGCAAAATTAAATATAATTATAAGATTAACAAATTAAAATCGTATTTTTTTCTTAAATCGGTTGATTAATTTGAAAAAATATCCACTATATGGCCCCTAAATACTATTTTTTTAACTACTTTTGTAATTAATTATCCGATTTTTCATATATGCAAAGATCCTCTTTTCTAAACAACATACCCCCCGTAACCCGCAATATCATCATCGTTTGCGTGATAGTGTGGCTGGCGGGAATTTTAGTACCCGGTTTCGGCAATACCCTCACCCGCTCGTTGGGTCTGCATTATGCCGGTGCTTCCGATTTTAATCCTGTGCAGATTATCACCTATATATTTATGCACGATCAGCATTCTATCGTTCATATCCTCTTCAATATGTTCACGCTCTGGATGTTTGGTCGAATCTTGGAACAGGTATGGTCATCGCGCCGATACATGATATTCTTTTTTGTGTGCGGCATCGGTGCGGCGCTGGTGCAGGAGTGCGTATGGGCGCTGTCATGGGAAAACGAATATATCGGCGGGATAGCCCGGCTCAACGGACTCACCCTCGACTCAATGCGATCAGCCGTAGCCGCCAATAGCGGATATTTTGCCGAAGGTATGGAGATGTTTAAAAATTCGATGGTCACCGTAGGTGCCTCGGGGGCTATATTCGGTCTGCTGCTCGGCTTCGCGTTTGTGTTTCCGGATCTCCCTATGTATCTCTTTTTTATTCCGATACCTATCAAGGCTAAATATATGGTTATCGGCTATGCTGTACTGGAGTTCTTCCTTGGCATGAACGGTCTGCAGTTATCGGTGGCTCATTTCGCACATCTCGGCGGTATGCTGTTTGCACTCCCCATCCTCCTCTACTGGCGTCACAAGGGTACTCTGCGCGGACCTAACTATTTCATGTAATGTTACGCAAGATTCTGTCTTACCCCTTTCTTATCACCATAATCGCGTGGAATATCATCTTCGCGATTCTCGGTGTGTACCTCCCTGAGTGGATAGATCTCTTCGCGCTCAGGTATCCTGCAGGGGGCGTATCTCTTATAGCCGATATCGTCCTTGACATTTTCCGCCTTTTCAGTTATACCTTTGTGCACACCGGAGCGCTCCATCTTATCTCCAATATGCTCTGGCTGATAATATTCTGTATTCCTATCCACCCCGTCATAAATTACCGCCGTGTCATGGCTATATATTTCGGCAGCGGAGCGGTAGCCGGCATTTTCTTCCTCCTCAGTGCAGGTATCTGGGATACACATATCCCTGTCAATCTCTGCGGAGCCTCGGGAGCGGTATTGGGAGTCTGCACCGCAGCGGTGGTACTCAATCCCGACTACCGGTTTAAGTTGGGTTTCCTCTCTCATATCCCTATCTATATATATACTATAATCGCTGTAATACTTACTTTCTTTGCCAGCCCGGATCCTTACTCACTCATCGCCCATGTGGGGGGAGTCACATCAGGCATCCTGTTGGCTTTTATATTCAAGGTTCCGGCTTACAAAAATAATAACCGACCCTCAGCGACCCACAATAAATATTAATTTCCACATAAAGATGATACTTGTATCTCCTATACTCCGCATCGCGGCCACTATCGCTACTTTCATACTATATACCATAACAGCATTATCCTGCTTCGGAGGGTACATTTCTCCCGAGATTACTCCTTTGGGCTCAGTATTATCCATCGGTATGCCATACCTGGTGACCCTCTCAGCCATAACCGTTGTGGCTTGGTTTTGTACAGGTCATTGGATAGTAGGGGGATTAGGGGTACTTATGTTTTTTGTCTGCATCAATCCGATACGGAGTTGGTTTCCGATGCATACCGCACCCAACCCCACCCCTGACGCACCGACCTTTACGGTTCTCACATGGAATACTCTGCACATGTCTAATCTGGAGAATCCCAAGGATAAAAGTTGCCGCACCATCGAGGAGATACTTAAGATAGATGCCGATATTGTATGTCTGCAGGAGATATTCTCTTTCAATAAGAAGAATATGCATACCTACGACCAGGCTTTGGTTGACTCCCTGATGAAGCGCTACCCCTACCAACTCGGCGACGGCACCTACGACCAGCGCACCCTCTCCAAATACCCTCTGCGCCATATCTACTTCGGCTATTACTATAAATATAGTCTTGCCGAGTACTTTACCGTAAAAATCAACGGCCGTGAAATCGGTATGGCCAATATTCACCTCCCCTCGTTTGCTCTTGATGAGAAGGAGAAAGGTATCTTCTCTTCGCGCGACACCGACTTGAAAGCCCGCGAAAACTTAGGACGTAAAATCTACAACAAACTGAAATATGCCATCCCGGTCCGCGAGGGGGCGGCCCGCCGCATTATCGAGGGGTTTCAATCACTCGCCATGCCTGTTATTGTAATCGGTGATTTTAACGATGTGCCGGCTTCTTATACTTACCGCATGTTTGAAAAAGCGGGGTTCAAAGACGCTTATGTCGAGACCAACTTTTTCCCGACCTATACCTTTTATCCTCACGGATTTTATTTCCACCTCGATCAGATATTTTATCGCGGTGCCATAACACCGCTGAGTGTAAAGAAACTCAACATCCGCACTTCTGATCACCTCCCTCTCCTCGCTACCTTTGAGTTAAACAGCGATCCCTATCTTTGAATTGAAAATTTTTAATTCTAAATTCTAAATTCTAAATTCTACAAAATTTTTCCATATTTAATTTTTTATCATGAAAAAGATTCTTTACATGGCTGTAAGTGTAGCAGTAGGAAGTTCCGCACTGGGTCTATCCGCCCGTGAGAACCCCTTCCTCAAACCTTATCAGACACAGTACGAAATCGCTCCCTACTCCGAGATCATGATTGAGGATTTTATCCCTGCAATCAAAGTAGGTGTAGCCGAACAGGATGCCAACATCCTTAAAATCGTCAGCAACCCGGAGCCGGCCGATTTCAACAACACTATCCTGGCTCTCGAGGACAGTTCTCCGATCCTGGAGCGTGTGGCTTCCGTGTATTATCATTACGACGGTGCGCTCAGCACCCCGGAGTTTGCCGCCCTTGCCGAGGAGGCTATCCCCTTGCTCAATGATGCGTCTAACCGCGTTAACCTTAACCCGGATCTCTTCGCCCGTATCAAGGAGGCTTACGACAATCGCGATGCGCTGGGTATGACACCTGTGCAGAAACGTGTCACCGAGAAGTATTACCGTGAATTTGCTGAGCGCGGTGCCGCTCTCCCTGCCGATAAAAAGGCTGAACTTTCGCGTATTAACAACGAACTCTCCAAACTCTTCATCCAATACAACAAAAACCTCCTCGCGGCTACCAATGACTTCTACATCCACGTTGGTGCCGATGCCGTGAGCGGTCTCCCGGAGTCTTCGCTGGGTATCGCGGCCGAAGAGGCTAAACAGCGCGGTCTCGACGGGTATGTGTTTACCCTCCACGCTCCCAGCCGCCTGCCGGTATTGCAGTATGCCGACAACCGCGACCTGCGTCGCCGTATGTATGAGGGGTATGTCAACCTCGCTTCTTCGGGCGAGAACAGCAATATCCCCGTTATAGAGAAGATCATCGCCCTTCGTGCCGAGAAGGCTAAAGTGATGGGCTTTAAGGATTTCGCGTCTATGATGACTTCGCGCGTTATGGCCAAGACCCCTGAAGCAGCCGAAGAACTCCTCATGCAGGTATTCACACCCGCAGTAGGTCGCGCGGCCGAAGAGGTTAAGGATATGCAGGCTATCGTAGATGCCGAGGGTGGCAATTTCAAAATCGCTCCCTGGGATTACTATTATTATGCCGGTAAAGTTAAAAAGGCTAAGTACGATATCGAGGAGTCTGAAATTCGCCCCTATTTCTCTGTCGACAACGTAGTCAAGGGCCTCTTCTATGCCGCCGAGAAACTCTACGGCATCAAGATGGTCGAACTCCCCGATGCGCCCAAGTATATGGATGAAGTTACAGTTTATGATGTGCAGGATGCCAAGACCGGCGAGCATATCGCTGTATTTATGACCGATTTCTTCCCCCGCGCCTCTAAACGTCAGGGTGCATGGATGGATCAACTCCAGTCGGCCGGCGAATATCAGGGTGGCGTCTATAAGCGCCCGATCGTATATAATGTAGGCAACTTCACCCGTCCCTCAGGCGATACACCCGCTCTGCTCACTATCGATGAGGTTGAGACCACTTTCCATGAGTTCGGTCACGCTCTGCAGGGTATGCTCACCACTGCACCGTATAAGAGCATCGCCGGTACTAATGTTGACCGTGACTATGTAGAGATGTGCTCGCAGATCAATGAGCATTGGGCATTCTCTCCCGAACTCCTCAAGGTCTATGCGCGTCATTACAAGACCGGTGAGGTTATCCCCGATGAGATGATCGCCAAACTCGAAGCATCATCCAAGTTCAATCAGGGCTTCACTACCACCGAACTCGCCGGTGCCGCTCTGCTCGACCTCGCCTGGGGTCACCATGACGGTCAGAATGTCGATGTGATCGGTTTTGAGAAGGAGGTTGCCGATAAGATCGGTATGCCTGAAGAGATTACTTTCCGTTACCGTTCTCCCTATTTCAAACACATCTTTGGCGATGACGGCTACGCTTCCGGTTATTACACTTATCTCTGGAGTCAGGTGCTTGAGGCTGATGGCTGGGAACTCTTTGAGGAGAAAGGTATCTTCGATCCCGCTACCGCCGCTTCTTTCAAGAAGAATATTCTCGAGAGCGGTGACACCGAAGACGCTATGATACTCTTCGAGCGCTTCCGTGGTCACAAACCGGATCCTCACGCTCTGCTGCGTCTGCGCGGATTTGAATAATTTTCTTTAAGTAAGTAATGAATCAAGACCAATTCTATATGCGCCGTGCGTTGCAGTTGGCACGCTACGGCCTGGGACATACCGGCTCCAACCCTATGGTTGGAGCCGTAATCGTAGCCCCCGGTGACCGCATCATCGGCGAGGGGTGGCACCGTCGCTATGGCGGACCTCATGCCGAGGTAAACGCCATCAACAGCGTTTCGGCTGAGAATCAGCACCTCTTGGCGCAAAGCACCATCTATGTCACCCTCGAACCCTGTTCGCATTACGGCAAGACACCCCCTTGCTCGCTCCTCATCATCGAGAAGGGGATTCCGCGTATTGTAGTCGGCACGGGCGATCCTTTTCCGCAAGTAGCGGGTCGCGGTATCAGGATGTTGCGCGAGGCGGGACGCGAAGTGGTGGAGGGGGTACTCGAAAAAGAGTGCTATGACCTGAACCTCCGGTTTATGACCGCTCATAAACGGGGTTATCCCTACGTGCAACTTAAATGGGCACAGACTGCTGACGGATTTATAGGCGCACCTGCCGGTGCTCCGCGGCTCCATATCTCCAACCCTGTCTCTACGGTATGGATGCACCGTGAGCGGGTCAGTTCGCAGGCGATAATGATAGGCACAGATACCGTCATTACCGACAATCCCTCGCTTACCTCCCGATTATGGCCGGGCGATTCACCGCTCCCTGTAACCTTTGATTCTCCACGCTTGCCTGAGGATGCGGCTATCTTGAAGCGCCAGCATGTGTTGCGTATGCGGGGTGAGAATATTCTTGATTTCCTGAAGCGGTTATACACAGATTACCATATACTCTCACTGATGGTAGAGGGAGGGGCCAGGACCCTGCAGGAATTTATCGACACCGCCCTCTTTGACGAGATAAGAGTCGAGATCAATCCCTCGCTGCAACTCCCTGATAATGCTGCCGGAGGAGCCGTACGCGCACCGCAACTCCCTGCGGACCACGCCGGCTACACCCTCACCCTCCACTCCACAACCACCACCAAAGGCAACGAAATCCTCACCTACCGCAAAACCACCCCGTAATCAGCCCCCCGCACTTCCTTTGAATATGGCGGAGCCCTCCGCCATGATCCGCGGCCTGAGCGCAGCAAAGGCTTCCGCCCGGTTCAAGAGTGTTGGGGCAAT